>NZ_JACIYL010000317.1 GCF_014359955.1 Thermogutta sp.
TTTTTCGGCACAGTGGCCACGTTGAGCCGGATCGGGGCGAGGTCGTCGCAGTGAGCCCTTTAATCGACGCGCGGACCCGCTTGGTCGCCGTGTGGACAACGCTGGATCCAGCCGAAAGGGAAAACCACGTGGGAACGGTCGGCTGGGCGGAAATCCTTATTGCCGAAGAGCGGGACGTCATCATGGTCCCGGAATCAGCCGTTCACTGGGAGGGCGACTGTTTCGTCGTGTTCGTTCGCGACCGGGATTTCGACCACCTGCCCTACAAAGTCTTTCACGTGCGGAAGGTCCGCATCGGGAGGAAAGTATGGCACGAGGGTCGGGAAATGAGGGAAATTGTCGCGGGGTTGTTGCCGGGCGAAGTTGTGGCCACCACCAACAGCTTTGTGTTGCGGGGGGCGCTTTTGGAGGAGCGACTGGGGGCCGGCTGCACCGAGCACAACGACTGACTTTGGAAACAAACGGGCGAGCAGGACGTGCGCCAACAATGGACACCAGCGAGGTAGGATCGCATGCTTGAACGGCTTATTACATGGTGCCTGCAAAACCGGTTTCTGGTGGTGCTGGCCGGGGTTGTCATCGCCGGGGTGGGAAGCTTCTCGCTGCTCCACTTGGACGTTGATGCCTTTCCCGACACAACCCCGGTTCAGGTACAGGTGAATACGGTGGCTCCGGCACTCGGCCCCGAAGAGGTGGAACGCCAGATCACGATCCCGCTGGAGCAGGTATTCGCCGGCCTTCCGCAGTTGCAGCTTCTCCGATCGATCTCTAAGTTCGGCCTGTCCCAAATTGTGCTCACTTTTCGCGATGGAACAGACATGAAGTGGGCACGGCAGATCGTGGCCGAGCGCCTCACCATGGTCGAACTTCCCGAAAGCATCGAGCATCCGACGCTGGGGCCGATCTCCACCGGATTGGGAGAGATTTTCCATTATGTGGTGACTCTCAAAAACTGGGATCCGACGAATGCCACGCCGGAAGAGCGAGTCCAAAAGCTCACCTATCTGCGGACTTTGCAAGATTGGGTGATCAAACCCAAGCTGCTGGCGGTTGCCGGAGTGACGGAGGTCAATTCATGGGGAGGATACAAGAAGCAGTATGAAGTCCGACCCGATCCGCAGAAGCTTCTTTACTTCAACATCACTCTCGAGGATGTTATTCGAGCCCTGGAAGCTAACAATCAGAATGTTGGAGCGGGTGTCGTCCGCCAGCACGGGGAAAGCGTCCTGGTGCAGGGGATAGGGCGGGTAACCAATGAAGAACAAATTCGGCAGATTGGCGTGACTTCTCGAGATGGGGTGCCCGTCCGTATCGGTGATATTGCCGAGGTAACGGCCGGTTATGAAATTCGCCGCGGAGCAGTCACGGCGAACGGGAAAGGCGAGGCTGTTCTCGGGTTGTGTTTCATGCTGATGGGGGAAAATAGTCAGGAAGTATGTGCCGCGATACGGAAGCGGCTGGAAGAAATAAAAGCTATTTTGCCACCAGATGTGGATGTCCACGCTGTCTACGACCGGACGGAATTGGTCAATTACGTCCTGGAAACAGTGCGGAAAAACGCGTTTGAAGGCGCTCTGCTGGTAATTGCCGTGCTGTTCCTGTTTCTGGGCAATCTCCGGGCCGCGGCGATCGTGGCTCTGGCCATTCCTCTTTCCATGCTGGTCGCGTTTACTGGAATGCTCAAATTCGGAATTGCAATCAGTCTTCTCAGTCTGGGAGCGATCGACTTCGGCATGGTGGTGGATAGTTCCGTAGTGATGGTCGAAAACTGCGTCCGCCATGTCGCCAAGGGTGACCTTGGTCGTGGGTCCATGGTGGATCTCGTTCGCCAGGCTGCCGTTGAAGTCCGAAAACCGACTCTGTTCGGCGAGATGATCATCATGATCGTTTATTTGCCGATTCTCGCCCTTGAAGGAATAGAGGGAAAAATGTTCCGCCCCATGGCGCTGACGGTGATATTCTGCTTGTTTGGGGCCCTCGTTCTCTCACTGACATTGATGCCTGTGCTGGCGAGCATTGTTCTGCCGCGCCGCGTTGAGCATCGAGAGCCGCTGGCCATCCGTTTGGTGAAGATTATCTATCGACCCTTTTTGAGCTTTTCTACCCGCTATCCGGGCATGGTGCTGGCCATTGCGATTCCGTCTGTTGTTTTCGTACTGGCCGGGATCGGGCCACGACTGGGCAGCGAGTTTTTGCCGAAATTGTCGGAAGGGTCCTTGACCATCAACGTCGTGCGCTTAACGGGCACCAGTCTGGAAGACTCCATCGCACTCAACACACGTATGGAAAAGATGCTTTTGGAAGCGTTTCCCGATGAGATCAGGGAGGTGTGGAGCCGCATCGGAACGGCCGAGGTGGCAACCGATCCCATGGGCATTGAACTGACGGATATCTATGTGATGTTGCGACCACGCAGCGAGTGGAAAAAAGCCCGTACCCAGGACGAATTGCGTCAAAAGATCGAAGAGGTGCTGCGCGTCATCCCCGGTCAGCGATTGGCCTTTTCCCAGCCGATCGAGCTCCGCATGAATGAGCTCATCCACGGCGTGCGGAGCGACCTGGGGATCAAGATTTTCGGGGACGACTACGACATACTTCTGGAGAAAGCGGCTCAGATCGAAACGATTCTCAGACAGATCCCGGGCAGCGCGGATGTGGCCACGGAACAGGTGACGGGTCAACCTGCTCTGGAACTCTCCGTGAAACAGGATGAAATAGCCAGATACGGTCTTTCGGGGGATGTCGTGTTGCGTGCCGTTGAGACCTTGGGCGGTTACAAAGTGGGAACTGTGGTGGAGGGCGACTATCGGTTTCCACTGGTCGTAGCTTTCGATCCATCATACCGGGAACACCCGGACAAACTTTCCCAACTGATCCTGAAAACGCCCGCCGGGCAAAGCATTCCCCTGGCCCGTTTGGTCGAAATTCGACGCCGGGAAACGCCCGCCACAATCACCCGCGAATGGGGACAGCGTCGTGTCACGGTGACGTGTAACATCCGTGGTCGGGACATGGGAAGTTTTGTGGCAGAAGCACGCCGTCGCATTAACGAGGAGGTGTTACCGACATTACCTTCGGCAAGGTACTTCATCACGTACGGAGGTCAATTCGAAAACTTTGAGCGGGCTTTCATGCGGCTGGCGGTTGTCGTGCCGCTGGCACTGGGACTCGTGCTGTTTCTGCTGTATCTCACGTATCACAACATTATTGATGTGCTCAGGGTGTTCACCGGGGTGCCGTTTGGCTGGGTGGGCGGGGTTCTCGCCCTGTGGTTTCGGGACATGCCCCTGTCGGTCTCGGCCGTGATCGGGTTCATCGCTCTTTCCGGAATCGCGGTACTGGACGACATGCTCCTTGTCAGCACAATCCGTCAACTGCGTCAACAAGGGCTGAACGTTTCTCAGGCGGTGCGGGAAGCGGCCATCATCCGCCTGCGGCCGGTGCTCATGACAACTCTGGTGGCCAGCCTGGGTTTCTTGCCGATGGCTCTGAGTACCGGTCAGGGAGCAGAAGTTCAACGGCCTCTGGCAACGGTTGTTATCGGGGGCGTTATTGGGGCGATGGTGATGTCACTCCTCGTGCTGCGGGCGCTGTACCTCATCTTTGACGGGATAGCCCATGCGATCTTTCAGCTCTGCACACGCGTGCTCGGAGCAGACCCGGAGTCCACCTCGCGCTGGCTGGGGCTCGACGTCGAACGGTCAACTCGGCCATTTCAATCTGGGGAATTGAACCAGCGGGGATCTCCGGCATCCGATTTCGGGGCGCCAGAGACCGTGGATGCCAGGGCAGCCGGTGATTCCAGCATTGATCAGGGGACCGGTGCCCCTGCTCTGGGGGAGCCGAAATCGTGACGATTTCTGGTGTATAAATTCCCGGCAAGATTAATAAGAGTTGCCGACCGAGCCGAAGAAACAGCATGGCACGGTTTTTCGAACAAGACCAAATTTGGAAAGTAGCTCGATGGATCGAATGTCGGAGCATACGACGAAACGGCCCGGCTTTTTGACTTGGTCATGTGCGCGGGGCGTCCGACCATCCGGAGAAGTTTTTTCAGATTACCGAGTTAGGTTTGTTTTGCTGACTTTGTTTGTTCTTTCGCTACATTCTTCGTCTGCGCCCTGTTTTTCGCAATCTCCGCAAGACTTTTCAGGTTCTCAGGGTTTCGTCGTCGTTGCCGATCGGGCAAACGGCGTTCAGACCAGTTCCGGGCGCGTTTTGACTGTTGCCGAGGCCGTTCGCCTGGCCGAGCAAGGCAACCCTCAGTTAAGGGACGCTATTTGGGCTGTTTCCGCAGCCCGGGGGAGACTCCTCCAGAGCCGCCTTTATCCCAATCCGACCCTTTCCATCAATGGCGAGGAGCTCGCCGATCCGGAGGGCCCAGGGATTTGGACAGCCCCGTTCGTCGCCCAGGAATTGGTCGCACCGGGCAAGAGAAGTCTGGACCAGGCTATCGCGCACTGCGAATTGGAGCGAACCCGATGCCGGGTAGCGGCGGAATGGCGGAAACTCGTGGCGGCGGTCAGGCGGGCATACTGTGAGGCGCTTCTGGCGGAGAGGCGAGCAGAAACCTATCGGGAATTGGTTGCCGTCGCAGAAGCATCCCTGAAGCAGAGCAGGGCGCTGTTAGAATCGCGACAAGGGACACGCTTGGAGGTTG
>NZ_JACIYL010000318.1 GCF_014359955.1 Thermogutta sp.
TATCAGTTCCGGGGCGGCCGCCTGGGCAGCTCTGCAGGTGGCCAAGCGGCCGGAAAACGCCGGAAAACTGATCGTCGTGGTGCTCCCCGACCTGGGCGAGCGGTATCTCACCACGCGATTGTTCCCCGAGTGATGGAGAGTTCATCGCTCTCCAACTTCCCAATCGCAACCTGGTCCGGTTTGACCGGGATGGGGTAGTTCAGGAACAAAAAAGCCCGGGCGACCTCTTGAAGCGGTCGCCCGGTTGAGTTACTGGCGTCTCGGGTAGCACGTCAGTTGATTCGGTCCCGATCGTCCGGTTTCATCTCATCAGCACCCGCAGGGCTTCTCGCAGGCGGGCTTTTCGCAAGCCGGAGCGCACGGATTGCAGATCACGCGACGAACGCGATGATGGTGAATCCGGACGGGCTTGCACACGGGAGCGCAGGCGGCTTCGCAGGCGGGTTTTTCGCAAGCCGGAGCGCAGGGCTCGCAGCAGGCCCGACGCAGGTGATGGTGACGCACGCGGACCGGTTTGCACGCGGGCTCGCAAGCGGGTTCACAAGCCGGTTTGCAGGGTTCGCAAGCCGGAGCGCACGCCTCGCGGCAGGCACGCTTGGCCTGATGATGGGCCCGAATGCGGGCAAGCAGACCAGGACGGCAGCAGGGCTCGCAAGCGGGTTCACAGGCGGGCTCGCAGGCGGGTTTTTCGCAAGCCGGAGCGCAGGGCTCGCAACAGGCATGCTTGGCCAGGTGATGGGCCCGAATACGGGCGAGCAGGCCAGGCCGACAAACCGGGGCACAGGCGGGTTCGCAAGCGGGTTCGCAGGCCGGCTTCTCACACGCTGGGGCGCATGCACCACCGCCGAAGAGAGTCGAGGCCTGAGCCGAGCTCAAGGCCAGTCCAATGGTGAGGGCACCAAGGACCGCGGCACTGTAAAGTGTGACACGCTTCATGGGAAACAGTCTCCTCTTGTACGAGTTACAGAAACACCCAACACCGCTCAAGTTATCCAATTCGCGTGTGGCTATCACTTTCTATCGTCTCACCAAACATAGCATTTTATTCATTTGCTTCTGTTTGCGCGTTCTTCCGAAGCAATAAGGCTCAAAAATTGACAACTGTGCCGCCTGTAACGACCGTGGCGATTTGCCGGGTAGTGGGACCCTCTGCCTGGCAGATTCCCCGCATAGGAGGGTGTTCGGAGGGCTATTTGGACCTGCTAGGCTGGTAGTACGGCCAACCGCGGCGTGGAAACACCGTGAGTCTTCTGCCATGCTCCGATTGCAACGGCTGCTGTAAGCTAGACTACTTTTAAAAGGAAAGAAGGAAAGGCAGTGTGCTTAAAAAAGCGAAGCGAGGGGATTTGAGAGGTCCGTTGACACGACTCGTTTCCAGGGGAAGAGTTTCGATGATGGATGGGCGACCAATGACAGCAACAGGACACAAAGAGATCTATTCCGAGTTAGGCAACGACCCGGACTTGCGGGATCTCATCGAAATGTTCGTCCAAGAGATGCCCTACCGGACGGCCGTTTACGAAGAGCTTCTCACAGCGGGGAATCTCGAGGAGCTCCGCCGGGCGGTCCATCAGCTCAAAGGCGCTGCCGGAAGTTACGGCTTCCCGGTGATCACAGAAGCAGCCGCCGCGGTGGAACTCGCGATCCGAAATGAAGCACAGTACGAGGAAATTCGGCAAAACCTCGATCGGCTCATTCAATTGTGCCATGCCGCCCGGGTGTGTCCCGAGCAGTGACTTTTAGCGGAGTGGCCAGGTGCCCCTTCCTGAGGGCTTCACAGTTGGGCCCTTTTCGCGGGATCTGCGGCTGCTACTTTGCGCTCGTGGTTCCCGTGCAGTTCGATCCGGATCGAGTTGGCGACGCCGGGTTGAACGGAAAAGCTGATTTCCGTCGTCCCGACCTCCGCTTTGTTCACGCGGACCGTGTACTCGCCGGCAAATCCGCGGAATTTGACGCGTCCGGTCTCATCCGTTTTTGCCGTTTCCCTGGTCCACCATTTTTGCTTGATGAGTTTGTAAAGCTCCGTGTATGCCGGTTTGGGCGACATGTCATTGCGGAGCAGTCCCGCCGGGGCTCCCTGCCAGGCGCGATAATCGGAAAAATCCCACCACGTGATCGCCTCCACCGCGGGATGTGAGAAAAGCATCGTGTAAAATCGCACAACTTCCCGGGCCTGATATTCCTCCCCTTCGGGAGTGGTGATCCACGGACGGGGACGTTCCCGCCCCAGTTCACCCGAGAGAATGGTGGTTTCGGTGAAGTGGAGAGGCACCTTGAATCGGGAGAATCGCTCGCAAACATCCCAGATCTGCTTGTTGGACCAGGTGCCCCCATGCATGTGGCTCTGAATTCCGATCACGTCAAAAATCGGGCGGTTCTGATCGTCCACGAGTTGTTCCAGCAAGCGTTCGTATTTTGGGCTGGTCACATAATCATTGATGATCAACGTGGCGTTAGGATTGGCCTTTCGCGCTCGTTCGAAACAGAGCTTCGTGAATTCAATCTGTCCGACTTCCCGCCACATCCTTGTCATTTTGGGAGCCCGCTGCTGGAACGACGGCCGGTCGAACTCCGTCGCTTCATTGACCACGTCCCAGCGATCGATGAGGCCGGCAAATCGGGAGACGCAATCCTCGATGCGGGCAAGCTGAAGGCGAAGAATCTCCTTAGGATCGTCGGGCAACCATGCGGGGTCAGCAAAGTTCCACGCCAGCGGATGACCTTTGACCACAATCCCATGCTCGCGACACCATTCGGCCACTTGCCGGGTGTAATCGTGGGATGGCTGACCTTGCTGCCGTTCATACATCGGCCAGTAGAAAGCCACGGTGGCATAGTTGAAGATTTCGGCAAAACGCTGACGGTAGGCCTCCTGCAGTTCGGGGTCCTCGATTCTTCCCCAGTTGAAAATATTGCAGCCAAAAAGAAAGGCATGCTGCGTCTGTTCGATGGTCACTTCCGCGTTCGGAACGGGTTTGCCGTCGAGAATGACCACCATTTCCACATCGCTTTTTCGGTATTTTTCGATCCGTTCCTCGGCTGTCCGCCACAGTTCATCGTTCTGCTCGGCTGCTTTCAGCCCTGCTGGCAGAATCGTGATGGCTCCGGCGATACAGGCCACTCCGAGGCAGAAAGTCATTGTGCGACTGGTCACGTGCAATCTCCTCATTTCAGGCATAACCAAATGGAAGCACTCTCTCGACAGCGATGTTGCGGCTCTCCTTTCGAGCAACGCCACGTCGTTACGACGGCATTGTTCCGGGCAGTTGCAGGAGTTGGTACAGTCTCGGATCGGCCAGACTGGACACGATCAAGCGGGCGGTTGAAAAATCATGCCGGGCGCTGTGGGGCCCGGGAACGGCGATGGCTATTGTACCAGCCGCGGCCGCTGCGCGACAACCGGCTTCGCTGTCTTCCAGCACGACCACCCTTTCCGGTTCCAACCCGAAGCGAGCGGCTGCTTTCAGGTAAATCTCAGGATCCGGCTTCCCGCGCTGAACGTCTTCTGCCGTGAGCGTGAAATGAAATCGCGGTTCGAGCTGGAAAGTGCCCAGCACAGCCTGAAGTGTTCGACGGCTGCTGCTGGTGGCAATGGCCTTGGGAATCCCTGCTTTCTCAAGGGCGTCCAGCAGTTCCAGCAGACCTGGCATCGGTTGGATGCGTCCTTTGATCATCTCGATGAAGAGGTCCTCGGACTCTCTGGCCAGGGTTTGCCAATCGTCGGAAAGATTATGCCAGCGGATCATGATCTCAAAGCTCGCCTGGGGCGGCCGACCCATCATGGCGTCGCTGAGTTCGCGGGTAAAGACGTGTCCCCGGCGGCGAAGAAGCTCTGTGCCCACGGCAAAGTAGATGTCCTCGGTGTTGAACATCAGCCCATCCATATCGAACACAACGGCTCCGGGGGCTGGTTGCAACTCGGTTGCCTCAGGTCTTCCGGTTTGTTCCACCATTGCTGCTAACCCTTCATGTCTATCTCGGCGAAGCTGGCTCATACGCTCATTTTGCTGTGCCGTCGGTCGATCCGAAATAATTTCCTCTTCGCAAATTTTTTGCGGCAGCAATTTTTCTCCGACGGAATTCCCCCGATTTCAGGGTCTGCACGCTCACGGGGTCTTGAGTCGTTGAGTCACTTCCTGTGCATTTAATCCCCGTACCAGAACGCGCTTTTGCGGGGAGGTTTGGCCCGACACGATCTCCAGTTGGGAGGGCCGAATGCCCAGGCTTCTCGCCAGGATCTCGAGTACCGCCTGGTTGGCCTTTCCTTTTTCCGGCGCCTGAGTGACCCACACTTTCACACGCTGGTCCGACTCCCATCGCACCTCATTACGGCGCGCCCCCGCGTGCACTTTAATTTCCAGCACACAGCCTTCAGGATGATCCACGGGTGGATTCATACGAGAGATTCCCGGCTACCTGGTCATGAAGTTGTTGAATGCGTCCATTGACGGAACTTTCTCAGGGACGGTCACACCAGCCGTTTGAGACATTCGTCAAAGTCAAGGCTCGGGCGCCACGGTGATGGCTCAGGACTCTTCCTCGAGGATACCCTGAAAAAGGGCCGAACCGATCCGCACCATGGTGGCCCCTTCTTCGATGGCGATTTCAAAATCTCCGCTCATCCCCATAGAAAGTTCTCTTAG
>NZ_JACIYL010000319.1 GCF_014359955.1 Thermogutta sp.
GTGAGGGGCCTTTGAGTGGGCGCAAAAAAGCGGAGGCCCGCTGAGGCCTCCGAACAAAGGTCACGTCAAATCGGATTGCCGTCCGCCGTTTTACCGGATTGCGAGCGAGGACCTGTGAATTGGCAGGTTACTTCCGGCTGGCTTCAAGTTCGCCCGGCGAAACAGACTCCGGCGTTTGTCGCTGGCTGTTCATAACGATGCGGTTGGCCTCGGCCACCACCTGGAGCGCAGCCTGCAATTCCGCTGGGGAGAAGTAGGGACGTCGCATGCCGATGGCCGTGCGGATTTCCATCCGCGCCAGTTCTTCGAAGCTCTTCCCGTTCTGGAAATGCCAGGCCGCGATTTGCGCCACGCGCTGACTGATTTTCCCTTCGGCCAGCATTTTCAAGACCACGTTCACCTCGGGGGTCTTGGCGTAGGCCTCGATCGGCTTGAGCTCGTAGGGGATGCGGGGATTGGGATCAGGCTTGCCGTGGTCCAGGCAAACGATGGGGGCTTTCACCTGCACGACCTTCTCGGGGGGGACACTCATGAAGCCGCCACCGTACCCACCATAACCGCCGCCGTATCCGCCAAGCCCACCACCGTATCCGCCGCCGAAGCCCTGCGCTCCGCCGCCGTAGCCTCCACCATAGCCCCCGTAACCGCCCCGGCCACCCCTGCCGCCGTACAGGTCTCCCCCCAGTCCGCCGGCAAATTGGGGAAGGACGGGCACACCGGCGAAGGTTTCCGGCATGCGAATGGTCAGCGGTTTGTCACTCTTGTTGCGTATGACGATATTGCATTCGGTGGAGTCCTTGGCGATGACTTTCACATCCACCAGCTTTTGCTCCATGGCGGCAAACAGATCCACCGCCGGCGCGGCATTCGCCTGGCCGGATGCATCTTTTCCTCTCGCCACAGGATCAGCCCCCAAAAGCCAGGTGGCGGACCAGCCCAGCAAGAACGCCCCCACAAGCGCCGCATAACGCCAAAACCGAGTCATGACTAACCTCCTCGAAAACGCCGCAATGGGCGGACACCTCTGCCGATTTTCTTTCTCCAGCCTAATCCAAATTCTCAGAAAAGCAACTATAAACCGTGTGACTGCGGCCTTGGCCCCACTTTATTTGAGGTCGGGACGGTCGTGATAAGTTCCCCGGCGCGAAAAACTGGCTCCGAATTTTCAGGGTGTCGGACGCGTACCCCTCGATACGGTTATTTGTGCCCATAAATACGTGTTATATGATCGAGATCGAACGCCTGGCCGGCCCAACGAAAACCTGCCTTTTTATCACCTATTTGTTATGCACTTCCTATGTGCTATTGTTGACAAGAGACTCGCCCCTCCGTTAGACTCTTTGTTTTTACATCCGCGCGAACTGGGGCGCGAGATACTCTGAAGCCATTCGGGAACAGGCTATTTTTCCCATTTTGCTGGCTTTCACCCAATTGGAGTGCATCCGGTACCGGCAGGCTTCCGACGAGGGAAGCGGCCGAAGTGAAAATCGGGGCAGAAAACAGGCAGCAGGGTCCAGAACCACGGGAGGGTCGGCATACGTACCCAAATATCAATTACCAATTGATGCCTTGAGTGTGATCCAGCCTGTGTCAGCCAAGACGTGCATCCTGCGGGTGTCCCGCAGTTATTCCGGGAGTGTTCCGCGGCTGGAGATGACGCAACGTTCGAACGCGACTCAGCTTAAGAGCGGTTCTTCTGTTATCCTGTGTTGCGTGTGTTGTTTCGGGATGGGTTAACGGTAACGGAGTTTTTCACGCAGGTTCAGTCAACGGATGTGTGGGAACTGGTTTTGAGGAAACAGAGAGGTCCAAACATGGAAACACGCATGAGGAGATCGCTTTTGTCAATGGCAAAAGGCCTGGCAAAAGCCGCTGCATTCCTGGGAGCAGCCGCCGTGGCTGCTCCCGCCTGGGCTGAAGAGGCCGCTTCCGGTTCGGCCGGTGCCTCAGTCGGTGCTCAGATTGGGGTTTTCATCTTCTGGCTTATCGGCCTGGCGGGGGCCATTTGCGGCCTGTATTTCGCGTGGCGGTTCTTCCATGAAATGCTCAACTCGGAAAAGGGAAACGAGCGGATGGAAGAAATCGCCAGCTACGTGCGGGAGGGTGCCAACGCCTATCTCAAACAGCAGTACACCGTGGTGGCAGGGTTCTTCGTGGTCATCGTGATCCTGCTGGCGATCGCCGCCTTCGGCCTCCAAGCGCAGAGCCGCTGGGTGCCGTTCGCGTTTCTCACCGGCGGGTTCTTCTCCGGCTTGGCCGGTTGGCTGGGAATGAAGACGGCAACGCTGGCCAGCAGCCGTACGGCCCAGGGCTGCCGCAAGTCGCTCAACGACGGTTTGCGGGTGGCGTTCCGCAGCGGTGCGGTGATGGGGCTGACGGTGGTTGGCCTCGGCCTGCTCGATATCTGTCTGTGGTTCGCCATCCTCTACTGGGTCATCGGAATCCTCGGCTATCACATGACCCTGGAACAGATCACCGTCACCATGCTGTGCTTCGGTATGGGGGCCAGCAGCCAGGCGCTGTTTGCCCGTGTCGGTGGTGGTATTTTCACCAAGGCCGCCGACGTGGGGGCGGACCTCGTCGGGAAGGTGGAAAAAGGGATTCCCGAAGACGACCCACGTAATCCTGCCGTGATCGCCGACAACGTCGGTGACAACGTGGGCGACGTGGCCGGCATGGGGGCCGACCTGTACGAATCGTACTGCGGCTCGATTCTGGCGACGGCCGCCCTCGGTGTTGCCGCGTTCGCAACCGGGGAGTTACTGCCCCAGCGGATTTTGGAACAGATTCAGAAAGGCACTCTCGCCCTGGAAACCGCCAAACTGAACTATCAGCTCGCGGCCCTGTTCCTGCCTATTGTCCTGGCAGGCGTGGGGATCGCTCTTTCTGTGATCGGTATTTACGCGGTGCGATCGGAAGAAGATGCCAGCCAGAAGACGCTGCTGAAGGCCCTGGGACGCGGGATCAACCTCTCCACCGCGCTCATCGCGGTGGCCACCTTCGTGTTCACGTTCCTGCTTCTGCCCGACTTCTGGACGGTGTCGCTGAGCGTTATCGTCGGTCTGGTGGCGGGCTGGCTTATCGGAAAGTGGACCGAGTACTCCACCAGCGACGAATACCAACCGACCAAGTTCATTGCCAGCCAGGCTCAGACGGGTCCGGCCACCGTCATCATCGCCGGTTTTGCCGAAGGGATGAAGAGCACATGGTTCCCGGTGATCGTGGTGGGTGTCGCCACCATCCTGGCCTTCGGCTTTGCCGCTCAGTTCCACTTCAACGATCTGAGCTGGTTCGCGATGGGACTGTACGGCGTGGGCATTGCGGCGGTCGGGATGCTCAGCACGCTGGGCATCACCCTGGCGACCGACGCTTACGGTCCCATTGCCGATAACGCCGGTGGTAATGCCGAGATGTCGCACCTGGAGCCAGAGGTCCGGCAGCGCACCGATGCCCTGGACAGCCTCGGAAATACCACCGCGGCGACCGGTAAAGGCTTCGCCATTGGTTCCGCTGCTCTGACGGCCCTCGCCCTCTTGGCCGCTTATGTGGAAGAGGTTCGGGTCGGTTTCGATCGCTGGGCACATTCGGCCCTCGTCCAGGCTGAACCTGGGCTCTACAAGTTGTCCGACAAGTTTGTTGCCGAGGTCACCAACGAAAAAGATCGCAGCGGCAAGAACATCATCTACGGATATTTGGCCTTCGGCAACGACATCATCGATCCTGCGGTCGCCGACGACTGGGCCAAACTGGATGCCTCAAAAGGCCCACAGAAGGTGCCCGATGGCATCCTGGAAAAGTTCACGGACGAGGTCAAAGGCATCAAGCGGGAACGGTTGCAGTTTGCCAAGACCAAAGCACCGCTGATCCGCATCGATCGGGCGACCATGCCGGACTTCGCCAATTACTATGAAGCCCACCTCATGAATCCCAAGGTCCTCGTGGGCGTACTCATCGGGGCCATGCTGCCCTTCCTGTTCTCGTCGCTCACGATGAAGGCCGTGGGTCGGGCAGCCTACCGCATGGTGGAGGAGGTCCGGCGTCAGTTCCGTGAAAAGCCCGGCATCATGGAGGGCACCGAAAAACCGGACTATGCGACGCCCGTTCGTATCAGTACCCAGGCCGCCCAGAAGGAAATGATTGCCCCGTCCCTGCTGGGCCTGGTGACCCCGGTGCTGGTGGCGCTGATTCTGGGCGTGACGGGCGTTCTCGGCCTGCTTATGGGCGCGCTCGCCTCCGGGTTCTGCATCGCCGTCTTCATGGCGAATGCCGGTGGTGCCTGGGATAACGCCAAGAAGCACATCGAACGCGGTGCGTACGGCGGCAAAGGCACCGATGCCCACAAGGCGGCCGTCGTGGGCGATACCGTGGGCGACCCGTTCAAAGACACCAGCGGTCCCAGCCTCAACATCCTCATCAAACTGATGAGCATGGTGAGCGTCGTGGTGGCGGGACTGGCTGTGCGGTACAGCCTCGCAGCCCTCGGCTGGTTCTGACATTTTGAGCTGCTCCCCCCAGGGGAGCGGAGCCGTTGAATAACTGCGTCGAGGCGGGGTTTCTTTCCTGCCTCGACGTTTTTTGATGCGCTACGCCTTCGCGAGTTGCTGGAGCTGCTCTACCCTCTCGGCCAGATCAAGAATAAGCG
>NZ_JACIYL010000032.1 GCF_014359955.1 Thermogutta sp.
ATACTGAACCAGCCGCCTGTAGAGACGCGGACGGGATACGCCGAGCATTTTGGCGGCCAGTGATTTGTTCCCCCGCGCCCGCCGCAGTGCCCGTGCGAGAAGCTCCTTTTCCACCTGGGCGAGAAATGCAGGCAGGGAAATCTTTTCCGGCTCTTTCAAACCTCGCAGTCTTCTCTGGAAAGCCCAACGGAAGTCCTGGGGGAGATCCGCTGGGCCAATGAGTGTCCCCCCTGCGCGATTGTGGGCGTGCTGCACAACACTGGCCAGCTCGGCATAATTATTTGGCCAATCGTGCTGAACCAGAATATCCAGCACTTCCGACGTAAAGCCCATCACCTGCTTCGCTTGTTGGGCGTTGCAATCTTCAAGCATCGTCTGTGCAATGAGGGGAATGTCTTCGCGACGCTCCCGAATTGGCGGAACAAAAATGAGGAGCGTGCTCAGCATCTGGCCAAGCTCCTCGATGAACTTCCCCTGCGAGGCCAACGTCATCAGGTCAGAGTCAGTTGTGGCGATGACCCGTATCGTGTGCGGCGGACGCCGGAGAAATTCGTAGAGGACCTGCTGCGTCGCCCAGGGGAGTTGATGCAAATTTTCCAGGATGAACGTGTGGGTCAATCCTGATGGCAGTGAGATTGCCGCAAATGCCTGAAGTGTGTTCCGAAGAATATCCGGGTCGAGTTCCTCGCAGGGCAGCGGAACCAGGCACTGCTGCGGATCTGGACGTGCTGCGTAGAAGATGGCTTTAGCCAGTTCAGCACCATGGCCCCCGGGAGGTTCAATGATAACCACATGGCTGGTGAGACTTGCGGCTGCCTCCACCTGTTGCCGCATCCTTTTGGCCGCAGCACTGGTTCCCATCAGCAGATGCGCATGGAATCGCGTGGCAACAGCCTGACGGAATTCCCGGATCTGTTCATGAAGGGCCAACGCCTGTGATTGCTGCCGAGCGGCATCGGGCGTGACATCGATCGCCTGCGGCGCAGTATCCGTGCCGTCCCTGTCGGCGACAACAACAAGCAGGGCCGGTCGCCCATCGGTATCGTGGACGCGCAGGAACCGAGCCTGCCGTCTGCGAAGCTGGCCGTCGGGGGTCAGACACGCTACGGTCCCCAGAGTTTGTTCGCGCTCAAAAGCGCCCGGCGGGGGGCACAGCCCGGCAGCCAGGGCGTCCCCCGCTTCCAGATCAAAACTGCTGTGGAACGCGCATCGGCGGTCGACGATGTCCTCTTCGCGGCAGGCCAGCCATTCCAGACACGCTCGATTGCAAAATCGGATCCGCCACTGTCCATCGACGAAGTAAACGGGTTCCCGAAGGAGATTGAGCAGACGGGCAATCTGACTGCGTGGACGCTTTTCCGCCATCATGCGTTTTGACCGCGCTAATGTTTTTTTGTGACTATCATCGAGCTGTGGATCTTTCCCATCCGGGCGACACCATTCACCGGAGATCGACGCTCTGGCCTTCCGCTAGGCTAACCCCGGCGCCGTGTGTCCCACAAGGGGGACGACCCTAGTTCCCTCAATAACGCCATCGGGGGAAATTTTCACTTTCCAGCTTCGCAACGACGGAAATAAAATAAAGGTCTAACCCTGATTTTGACGGGCTGTGAGGAGTTGTCTGCAATGCCTGAAGTGCAATTTCGCGATGGTGAAATCCAGGGAGTTCAGATCCGAGCCTTGCGACGTTTTTCCGACGCGCGGGGATGGCTTGTGGAATTGTTCCGTCACGACGAACTTGTCCCCGAACTCTATCCTGTGATGGCGTACGTCAGCGAAACACTCCCTGGAGTTGTCCGTGGTCCTCACGAACACCGAGACCAAACGGATTATTTCGCGTTCATTGGACCGGGTGATTTCAAACTTTACCTCTGGGACTACCGCAGGAATTCTCCCACTTATTTGGTCGCGCAAAAACTGATTGTGGGTGAATCGAACGCTGTGTGTGTTACCATTCCCCCCGGAGTTGTTCACGCGTACAAAAACATCTCTGACAAGCCAGGATTGGTATTCAACGCGCCTAATCGACTCTATGGGGGCTGGGGCAAGAAGGAGAAGGTGGACGAGATTCGCTATGAAGACCTCCCCGATTCGCCGTTTGCGATCGACTGAAATAATCCTGTGACGTTACTGAATCTTGTCCAGGTCCTTCCAGGATCTCCCGTCGAAGATATGGTGGATTTGCCCTCCACCAATGTCCACACTCCGGAGTGACCAGGAGTACTCCTGTGGGCCGATTAAATCGACGGGGCGCTCAAAATAACGGGAGAGCTGGGCCAGATCCAATTCCCCAATCCCGCGGTTCGGCTGTTCCGTCACCGACTTGGGTCGCGCCAGATTCTTGGAGATCACGAGCACCCAGTAGTCCCCCGTTTCGGGCAATACCAGCCGGAACTGTCCATCTTCCTCGACGGTGGTCCACGCCCCACCATGCTCCGCCAGTTTCTCCAGGTTGCGTTGCCGCTGTGGAGAGTCGCTGTCCCAGGGGCGAAGTCCTTCGATCGGCACCCGCGAGTCGGGAAACTGCTTTGCGGGGAGCGCAATCACCACGGCGCCGGTATCTGGATGGCCCATTCCTCTCGCATCGACGAATCGAATTTCGCCGCTGAGCAGCACCGGTTCGCTGGAAGCCGGTTTCGCGGCGGTGCCTGCCGCCTTCGGCTGCTGAAGGGATGACGCAGCCAGCCAACCGATGGCCAGGCCTCCCAGAGTGCAACCCACAAGCACGAAATAGTACCATGACAGGGCCGCGCGTTTGACCAGCACATATTCCGACAACAGGTGCGCTATGTTCTGGGAGGCATCTGGTCCGCTCACCTGTGGCGGAGATACCCCCGCCTGAGAAATCGGGGAGGCGGCGTTTTCGCGTTCCACATGGCGCATAAGCAGCGAGGGCTCCTCAAATACCTGGTTGCGAGCGACTTATCGCTCTCACAGCAAACAAGTTCCGAAACGTGCGAATAACCAGGATGCCGTCCGCCACTGCCGGTGTGCTGTGCGTCCCCTCGCCCAATTCGCTCGTGCCAAGCAGGTGAAACTGATCACCGGTTGCCAGAACAACCACCGTCCCTGAACGGGAAATACAGTAAATCTTCGCGCCCAAAATGACAGGAGAACTGAAATATTCCCCGGGCAGTCGCTGCCGCAAAACGAGCTTACCGCTATTTAATTCCACGCAGCTCACGACCCCCTTGTCGTACAGGAGGTAGAGCCTTCCCTCATAGGCAACGGGGGTGGGCACATAAGGGATATTGCTTTTAACTTCGTACACCACTTCAGGCTTTTCTCTGGAAGAGTGGGGCGAACGAACGACAAACATTTCGCGCCCGATTCCTCCCTCGCCTGATGAAGCGGCAATCAGGTCACCCACCGCGAGGGGCGACCCTACCGTTCGATTATGGAAGAGATTTAATTCCCATAACGGCTGACCGGTTTCTGGATCGATGCTTGCAATGCCATGCGCCCAGCTCG
The DNA here is from genome assembly GCF_014359955.1 of Thermogutta sp. Lineage (GTDB taxonomy): Bacteria > Planctomycetota > Planctomycetia > Pirellulales > Thermoguttaceae > Thermogutta. The sequence continues at coordinate 3,472 of NZ_JACIYL010000032.1, forward strand.
TGAGGATGAGTTGGGGGCTTGCCCCATCTACTTCCAAAAGGCAAGGTGTGGAATAAGCCGTCTTCTGCGTTCGTCGCGGTGTTTTCCAGCGAATTTTTCCTGTCGTGGCGTCCAATGCCACCACGCTGCCTTCCCCATCCTGTTCATTGGGAAGGATCACAAGATCTTCAAACACGATGGGAGACGCCCCAAATCCGTGTTGAGACACAAACGGACCGAGATCGGCCTGCCAGACCACGGCTCCGTCGCTCTGATTGAGGGCCACGATATGCAACGACTCCGGAACGGCCCAGGCATAGTACAACCGTTCTCCGTCCAGGGCAGGGGTGGAAGAGGCAAAACTGTTGAATGCGTGTTTCGGAAAGATATGGCCGGGTAGGGTCCGCGACCAGAGCTTTCTTCCGGAAAACAAATCCCACGCTTCCACCACCTGCTCGCCGGTCTCCTGGTTGGCAGATGCTGTGAACACCCGACCGTTGGCAATCACCGGAGAAGAGTGGCCAATTCCCGCCAATTCGGCAGTCCACAGGAACGAGTTTGCGGAAAAAACCACAGGAAATTCATGGGTCGTATAGATGCCCGAGCCATTGGGTCCCCGGAACCGTGGCCAGCTTTCATGGGCATGTGACACCGGAGGGAAACATATCAACAGGCCAAGAACCGTCGCGATCCCAATCTCCAAATGCCGCAAAACTTTTCCCATTGTTGCCGTCCCGAAAGCAAGATCACATGAGCTGGCTTCACTTTGCCCAAATCGTTTCGCCTCGCATGCCCACCCCGTTGTCACAGCCTGGGGCAGGTGGCCTTCACAGCAACTCGACTTTGCCAGACTATCCCAGGCTGCTAACGCCTCCTGGTTGGCTTTTGCGTTCCGGTTGCCCGGGCTTTTTCCCTCTGGCGGTCGAGAACTTCCTGCATCGCCTCGGCTTTGCGCCGAAGCTCCTCCTGTTGTCGTAACTCATTCTCCGACATGGCTGATCGGTCAGTCCCGGCGGCATCATGGATCCCCGGAATCGGCAGGGCCTCTTCCTCCGGCAGTGCGGTGTTCCCAGATTCGTTCGAGGGAGCTTCTGCTCGTGACAGCGGACCAATGCCTGTATCTTCTTCAGCGCCGGCTTCCGTCGTCGCCCCGTTTGCTTGTTCCGGCCGGTTCACCTTATCGACTGCAAGCATAAACACGAAGTCTTCCTTTGTGCCGAGCGCCGCACCAGGCAACGTCAGCACGACGTGGTCAGTTGATTCGGGAGGCACTGCGAAGGCATAGACGTCCATCGCAACCTCACCCGGCCCAAGACGTACAGGGGACCGCTGCTGGCCCTCTATTTCGTAACCTTGTCGCCAGTATGGGTGCAACAGGTCGGCATTCCCAGGCCAGGTGAGGGTGGCCGTGGGCGGACCGCTATGGGCCGGGGTATACGTGACAAATCGATCACCCGTCTGGTTGGCTATCCGAATTCGGATGAGAAGATACGGTGTTCGTGTGCGAAGGGACCTGTCTCCCAGGCGGACCCGAAGTGGTGCAATTTCCAGGCCCTGGACACGGACTTCAATGCCGTCGTGCGCATCCCGAAGCTTTTCTGGACTTCCCCCAAATGCCCTGGAAGCCTCAGCGAGCCGTTCGACTGGATTTTGCGAGAGAGCGCCTCCAGTTGCTCCAGACGCTGCTGAATGATCACCATTCGTTTCCAGGGGACCTAACAACTCCTGAAGATCCGCGGAAGCCGTGCTGGCCAGTTTTGCCGCCGGGTCTTCCAGTTTGGGCGGTTGAGCTGACGTTTTGCCCTTCGACTTACTTCCAAAGATCCCCGTGAGCGGTTGCGTCAAAACGACAAGAAACAGGACGAACAGGACCGCGATGCTGCCAATCAAAAAATACGTGATCTTTTTCGCACGCTCTCGGGCACGCTGTCGCTGTTTGCGGAGAAACTCCGGATCGGCGGCCAGTGGACTTCCGGGGCGATGGCCGATTATCGAGGTGGAAGCGGGGGCTGGCGGTCCCGCTGGTGGAACCGACGCAACCTGAGCCCCCGACCAGTCACGCAGCGGCGACCACGGTCCGTTCGGAGAAGGTCCAATAAAGTCAGTTCCGCTCAGTCCTCCGCTTTGCAACCACTGAATCACCTGTCCCCCCGGAATCGGACCGACGACCTGCTGACTGGCGGTTCGATAGATGTACCACAGGGAGCCCTGAGCCACGGGATGCTCCATGTTACGCAAAACGCCCACAGCTCCTGTTCCCTTACCGACTTTCCCCACCCATGAAGGCGGCCCGATCTATGCGCCGAGAGTGTGCTTCTCAGCCCCCAGGTCAACACACCTGCGATCTCGTCAGGACCTTCCACCAGACAGTGTAACTGAGGGCAAAAGACGTTGCCAGATGTCCGCGCGGCAGACACAGCGGGCCGACAAAAGTGAGACGCTTCGCACACGGAGCCAAATACCCGTCCGGCTGGCTTTAGAACACCGAATTGGCGTCAACCATAGGGGGCTGAGACACAAGGGAAACCCAACCGTGAACAGCTATCGGCCTCACACAAAGAGATACCTACCGGCCACCAAAGCGGACTGCACTACCGCCAGCGCCAACCCGGTTTGTTGGTTGCCGTCCAGAATGCGTCTGGCGACCGACTGGACGCGATCGAGAAGAGAAACCGCCGGCCTATCTCGCGCCCTTAGCTTACGGAAAAGACCGGTAACTCGCCGGTTTTGCCCGCCCTTGATTTCCGTCGTGTGGCGACCGATCAATCCAGCAATTCACCCAAGCGGAGGGCACGGGACTCGAACCCGCAACCCCTTTCGGGGCACCTGATTTCGAGTCAGGCTGCTCACCAATTCGCATACCCTCCAAAGTGCACGCCGCACCCTGAACCGGTATCGAAAAGCGTTTCGATCCAATCCCTCAGGGCCGCGACGACGGCAAAAGAAAAGCTGGGGTACTAGGATTCGAACCTAGACTAACTGATCCAGAGTCAGTCGTGCTACCGTTACACCATACCCCAGTCTCAAAGGAGCACTCGTTGCTCCATAGGTAAGAGTACAATCCTGCCCTTTTTCCGTCAAGATGTCGCTCCATCTTCAAAAAAAGCCCCCCGGATCCGGCAGGTAACGCCTGGGACGGAAGCTGTTCCTACTGAAGATACTCCGTGTGCGTGGTAATAGACAACCCGTTGGGAGGACACCGTCGGCAGGCGCCGAATCGAAGCGCGCCGTTGCTGATTTCCTCAAAGACGCACGACTTTGCGGCGTGACGCCGGTTACCACCTTGGCCAGCTTAGTAGGATGGCGTGTACATGAAATAGGCAAAGTTTTCCGAATAGGAGGCCGATAATGAATGTGCGGTAATAGTGCCCATTTGTCAGTGCCCGATTGATCGCCGTTTGAAAAGCTCTCGGCTCTATGGCCCATCCAAGGCTGGTTGCAATTCTGGAATGCCTCAAGTCGGCGCGCGAAGAGGTTGAGGCCTCTCTGCAACGAACCTTTGACCAGGGCTTCAAAATAGGGGACTTAGATAAGGCCCAACCGTTCGAGGAACAAAAAGACGTGTTGGCAAGAGCGACGTCCGGACGGGGGCTGTCGGTAGAGTTTCACTTCGATCGGTTCCGCGTTGACATTTTCCTGCTCGACGAGGCGGAGGTTATTCCGAGATGGGCTGACGACCCAGATCCGACGGGAACCTCCAAACTGGCGACCCTTGCCCAGGAGCTTGGCATACTTCTCTTTCCTGCCGAGTGGCCACTACGGGAAAGTACCGCCCGCGTTGTTCCAGCCTCTGTTAGCGACAGAAAACCGCCGGAGGACGTGGCCGGGATCCTGGTGCCGGTGACCGTTGGCGACCGGGAGTTGCCCATGTTCATTTGGCTGTTGGAAGAGGCGCCGGTCGGGCAAGCCGTGGAAGCGCCGCAGGCCCCATCTCGGGAGCAGTTTGCGCCGACCGAGAATTCGGCCGAGGACGGGAGCAGGGCGGGGCAGTCGAGCCAGGCGCGTTCAGCTCATCGAAAAGCTCCCTCTCCGCGGGCCAGGATGCTGCCGCTTCTGACCCGCAGTCTTCTTAAAATCAGGCTCCCCGTGGAGGTGATTCTGGCTCGTACCCGAAAGCCTCTTGCCGAAATACTCCAACTCGCCCCGGGAACGATCATACAGTTCAATAAATCGTGTGACGAACCCCTCGAGCTCGCCGTCAATGGTTATGTCATCGCCCGGGGAGAGGCGGTCAAGGTCGGAGATAAATTCGGCCTGCGCATTCTGGAAATGACTCTCCCGCCCGAACGGTATGTGATTCTTTCCGGGCGGACTTCATCCCGAACCGGGGACGCTCGACAGGTCTCCGTCAGTAAATAGGTGGGATCCGCCAGACAGGCCGGGCATTTTCCGTGGGAACGTGCTGTTTCGAGAGGCGGCCCGAGGCGGTAAATTGAAGATTTGCGACAAGTCATCCTGGATTTTTCCCGTTTTCGGAGCCTGCCGCCCGTACGGGGTTAGTGCTATCGCAGCGCATTTGGTCGTGGCGTCTTGCTCGCATTTCACGACTGGGAGCTACCGAACAGAAGGATTACCGGCGTGCGTATTTTTGTGCTCGATAATTACGATTCGTTCACCTACAATCTTGTGCAACGGTTGGGAGAAATTAATCCCGAGTTGGACATTGCGGTAGAGCGCAACGATCAGACAACCGTGGAGCAGATCGAGCGGTGGAACCCGGATCGGATCATCATTTCGCCCGGCCCCTGCACCCCGTCAGAGGCCGGGATATCTGTGGAGTGTGTCCGGTATTTTGCCGGGCGGGTTCCGTTATTGGGCGTTTGTCTGGGGCATCAGTCCATTGGGCAGGCGTTCGGTGCGAGGATCGTCCGGGCGAAACGACTGATGCATGGCAAGACGGATATGATCTATCACGACGAGAAAGGGCTGTTTGAGGGGATCGAGAATCCCTTCGTGGCGACCCGTTACCACAGCCTGGTGATCGAGCCCGAATCGCTCCCCGAATGTTTCGAGGTCTGTGCATGGTCGTTTCTACCGGATGGCAGCCGCGAAATCATGGGCATTCGGCATAAAGAGTATCCTCTTTTCGGAGTGCAGTTCCATCCGGAGAGCTTTCTCACGGCCGCCGGCCCCGCTATTCTTGAGAGATTCCTCGTCCTGGGCGAAACGAATGTGAAGATAGGCTGATGATTCCCGGAGGTTCTCGAAGACTGGAGTCAGCCAAGATGGCCCGGAGGGAGGAATCGGCCGGTAGAACTCTCGGTCACCGTTTTTCCGGTGAATCGAAGGTCTTGTCGGAGGAGCATGGGGCTGATAAGAAGTCACCGGTTCTGGGGGCGAGGCGCGAAACGTTCTTCCTGGCGGCAATCGGGGCTGTCTTGTTGTGGATGGCGCTCCCCCCTCTCGATGTGGCGCCTCTCGCGTGGCTGGCACCGTGTTTCTGGTGTGCGCTCATCGCACGTGCTCGACCGCTGAAAATTCGAGAATATTTCGTTCTGGCGGCAGTTGGATTCGCCCTCTGGATGGCGGCTCTTCACTGGCTTCGTTTACCTCACTGGGCGACGAGCTTTGGTTGGGTGGCCCTCTCGTTTTACCTCGCCTGGTATTTGCCCAGTTTCGTGGGGTTCACCAGAATCGCCGTACACCGCTGGCGAGTTCCTTTACCGATTGCGGCTGCCACCATTTGGGCGGGATTGGAGGTAGCACGGGCCCATTTACTCACGGGTTTTACCATGGCCAGTCTTGCACATACCCAGTACCGGTGGCTCAGCCTCATTCAGATTGCCGACCTGGGCGGGACATACGGTGTGGGTTGGGTCATGATGTTTGTTTCTGGCTGTCTTTATCTGGCGGCTCAGCGCGTGGCGGCATTCACCCGAGCTTGGGCTTATGGGGGATCGGACGAGGCCTCTTCGGATGGAGTTCCCGTAAAAACCGCAGCCCGGCGGCTACTAATTGCCGGCTGGCCGATTGTGGCGGCAGGGGGAATGCTGGGGGTGGTTGTGCTATATGGCCATTACCGTTTGGCACTCCACGCGGCGACGCCGCAGACTTCGACCGTGCGGGTGGCCCTCATCCAAGGTTCGCAGGATATTCGATTGGAAGACGGTGAGGAAAAACGGGAACGGATCCACCGTCACTACCTTCGACTGGCTTTCCTGGCGGCCAGACAGTACCGGAATCTTGACCTCATGGTTTGGCCGGAGACTGTTTACGGCGGCTTGTTGATTGATGCTGACTCCCACCCCGCTGTCCCTCCTGAATGGCGCGCGAAAGGGGTGACCGATGAGGAGTTTCTGGATCAGCTCGTTGCGGCCAAGCGGAGCAGTGAAGCGGCGATGGAACGCCTCGCGTGTGAGCTTGATTCTCGCCTGATTCTGGGTGTCGAGACGGTTGCTTATACGAGATCGGGGATTCGCTATTACAACTCGGCTGCATTCGTCGGGAAGTGTTCCACGGATGCGGTTTTTCCAAAAACCGGAAACGTTTCCGACGCAAATGACTTGGACAAGTTATCCCCCTCTGCTGACGTTTCAGAGGAAGCGTCTTCGCAGAACCTCAACAGAAAACCCTATTGCTATTTGGGACGCTATGACAAAATGCACCTGGTGATGTTTGGCGAGTACGTCCCTTTCGCCGACGAATTTCCCCTGATGCGGTACCTCACTCCGTTAAGCACGAATACGACACCGGGGAGACTACCCAGGGCGTTTGCGGTGCGCGGTGTTTTGTTCTGCCCCAACATTTGCTTTGAGAGCGTCATTCCGCATCTTATTCGCGAGCAGATTCTCAAGCTGCGAAAGCTCGGAAGCGAACCGGATGTACTCGTCAATCTGACGAACGATGGATGGTTTTGGGGTTCCAGTGAGCTGGATATGCACCTGATCTGTGGGGTGTTCCGGGCAGTGGAAACCAGAAAACCGTTCCTGATCGCGGCCAACACGGGCTTTTCGGCGGTGATTGATGCCACCGGCCGGATCGTCTCCCAGGGGCCTCGTCGAGATGTGGCGATTCTCCTGGCCGAGGTTGGGAAATCCGATTTCCACAGTTGGTATCTGGATTACGGAATCGTCCCCAACAGCATTCTTGTTTCGGCCGTTGTGTTGGTTATTGCAGGAGAGCTCTTCCTTCGCGTGATTCACCGCCGCTGGGGACGGTCCACCACGTCAAACCGCGCGATCTCGGACAATTAAATTGCGGGCACGGCAGACTTCCCAAGTCATCAGAACCTTGCGCCTTACTCGTTCCCTTGTTTTGACTCGGACTGACCGGAGGGCGATTCTCCACTCGAGTTTGCCTCGGAAGGTGATGCCGGTTGGTCCGCTGGCTGCGGTTGTGGCTGAAGGTGAGGTTCTGAAGTTTCGCTCTCTTTCTCGTCTTCTTGGGATTGGGCGGCTTGTTCTTGCTCGCTGGTGGCTTCTGAGGCTTGATCTTTGGTTTCCGTTTCCGCGTGCTGTTTGTCGGCTTCCGCAGGTGGCGGCGTTTCGCTCAGTTTTGCTTTCACGCCGTACTGATGGACGAGCGTGCCGCCGAGGTGCGCTGTATGAGCAAGGTACAGGGCGGCCACGGCCATCGCTACCAGGAAGATCAGAGAAATTGGAACGCGAACGACCGCCTTCCCGATTGACGAGACCGTCAAGGTGAGGAGCACAAAAACTGCGTAGGCAATAGTCACACCGAGGTATATGTTCCGTGTAAGCAGGGCGTATTCTTCATGTTCCTCCATCACGTCGAACATTTCGTCGGGACCTTCCTCAACGATATCACGAGCGGCCAGCCCCGTGGCGGTCGCCAGGAAAGCTCCCGCTGTGCCCAAAGCAAGCAACAACACAGCCGAAACGGCAAATCCCTGCCAGCGCGGAGCGAAAATCAGTCCCAGGAGGACAAATACCGGAGCCACCAGCAGAAGCGCGATCGGAAAGTGGACCACCAACACGTGCATCCCCGGCCAGGGAACGTTCGTGGGAGGCAGAGGAGGAAGGCTTAGTCCCAGATTCACTGCGAACATGAGTGCATCTCCTTCGACAACCGAACTGTGTGTGACATTCCGCTCGACAAGCCCGGCACTTTTTTACGATTGAAGGGGGTGTATGTCAAGAGTGACGTTGCAATTTTTGGTTGGGGAATGGCCTTTCGGAATTAGGACACGCATTCTGCCTCCCAAAAACCGTTTTGGAACATCAGGTATTCTCGTGGTGGTAAGCTGTGCGGGAAAGCGGAAGCAGCAGGGGCAAGGACGAGCGCTGTGAAATGATCGGCCATACCGGCGTGAGGGCTCGCAACACGCGGGAACGAAGGCGTTTCAATCCTCAATCGGCCGGAGGGTGGTTATCCAAAGAAACGGCCTGTCTGCGTCGTCCAAGCGAACTTCTCCCTTGAGTTTCGCCTGAAACAGGCTGCGCTTGATGATCTGACTGTATGTCGTCTTGGTTTGAGGAATGTTGATCGAAGTCTTTTCCAGATCGATACCGTATCGTACGAGCGCCGGATAATCGAAAAGGGCTACCAGTCCAAGTCGCGATTCAATAGACCCCAACACAGTGCGAATGTTGACGTTTTGTATGTTGACGGTGAGAAACTCCAGAAGTTGCGGCACCGCTTTGCTTTCGCCCTCTTCGGGAGACCATCCCACAGGCCAGCAGGCGACGTTGGGACCGCCACGGACGATCCAGTATTTGACACCCTGCACATCGCCTCGGGGCACAAGGGCGAGGCCGTCGTAGCGCAAAAGATACGCCAGAGCCGTTCCCGTCGCTAAACTCTTGAGTTCTTCTCCAATTTCATGAGAGGAAAGCAGGGATTTCGCCCTTTCATCCCAAACGACGGGGTTATGCAGTTTTGCGAGGAGTTGGTCCACGATATCGCGGCTCTTTCGCCCCAGTGTAGAAATAACCACTGGTTGCGCGAGATCCTGTTTGACTAACTGGAAGCGGACGATGTCCAGCCCGAACGCCACTGTTTTGGGGCGAGACTCCGGTGGACCACTCGTTCGGAGTTCATCAATCCACCGCACGAAGCCGGATAACTGTCGGATGGAAAAGCGTCCCCCCGGTACGACCAGTTCGTTGGAGTTGTTGATAATCCCGATCACGTGGTAGGTGGGTTGCGGCGAGGTGGGCAGTACTTCCACTTTCGGCTGATCTGACGGAAACGCAGTGCGAATTCGCACGCGTGTGATCCCCATTTGACCAAGTTCACGGGCCCATTCATGCTGGGTGAGTGGCGGCAACCTGGGATCGACGGCCAACTCGATTTCGACCTCGGGCTGCTGAGCCCCACCATCGGAGCAAACGGCTCGTCCCAGGCCGAACTGCATCAACAGAATTAATACTGTGATGAAAACGGCCGTTTTCGCGACGCGGTCGCGGGGACTCCTTATCGCCCGAGTGCTCGGCTGGAACAGGCCGTTATTCGGTCGCCGAACGATCATTCCGGGCTCCAATTCGGGAGCTATCGTGAAAGCGATCGTTCTCGACGGCACGGCTGGCACCTCCTCATGGCGAAGGGTCAACATTGTCGGAAGACGGTCTGGCCGCACGACGTGTTGCTTTTCGCGGTTTCTCCGGGGCGGGGTCTGTAGCCTCGGATTTGGCGGATTTCAGGACCGCGCGAATCCTTTCCAAGCGTGCCTGGAGTTCTTTTTCAAAACCTCGATCGGTGGGATGGTAATACGTTTTTTCCACCCCGAGATAATCCTGGGCTGCGATTCCATTTTCAAAATCGTGCGCGTATTGATACCCTGTGCCG
>NZ_JACIYL010000320.1 GCF_014359955.1 Thermogutta sp.
AATTGGAGGGACGCTCATCGCGCTGGCCAGTTTGCTGGTCATTCATGCACTCCGGAATGTTGTGTCGGCAGAAGTTCGTCTGGGGGTGGTTTGGTTAGTGTTTTTTGCCTGGCACGGTCTGATTTTCTTGCCGAGTGGGAGCGACTCCTTCCAACGAGCGCTCCGCGAGGGATTGCTTCTGGGAACGAGCATCTACTTTGGCGGCGCCTTGTTCTTCATTCCTGAAATTTTCAATCTCCCCATGCAAACAGTTTGGGGGACATGTCTGTGGACGATCGGCATCTGGGGCGTGGCTTTTCTCTTGAAGGACATCCTTCTGTTGCAGAGTTTGCTGATTTCGGGTCTTCTCCTGACGGCTTTGACCGAGTCAAACGTCCGGGTCGATTTACTGCGATTGGGGTCTTACAGCTCACTCGTCACCCATGCTTTTGTGGTTATTCTCGCGATGATTGTCCTAACATCTCTTCTGTGGCTGGCGTGGAAGCGGAAGAATCAACTCGCCATTCTCTGCTCTATGGGCGCACTTGCCCTGTGGTTTCTGCTGGCCGTACCGCGCGAATTGACAGGCGAGTGGGAGAGCTGCACGTTCGCCATGACGGCCGCCGTTGGGGCCGTCCTGTGGCTTTGCGGAGAAGTCCTCCCCGCAGGTGCCATTGTGGCCGAGGGCTGCATGATCGGGGGCGGGCTGCTGTCGCTCATCGGCTGGGGATTCCTGAACTCTCGAGAGGTGTACCGCTATGAAGCGACTCCCGCCATCAGCCCGTTTGGGACCTTTTTGGTTGTGTTGCGGACGTCGATTATCATTATCGTAACGATCGCGCTCCTCGCTGCTGCGTGGAGACAAGTGCGGCGACGCCAGGACACCACGGCGGTGCGGCGGGAGTTGCTGGGACGCACGGCCTTACCAGTGATTTGCATCCTTTTGAGTCTTCTCATCTGGCTGTGCCAGTATTTTGGCATACTGGCGGGAGGATCGCTTTCCGTGGAGAAAATGGGTGCGCTCTTGTTGGCGGTCGGTGGAATCGGCGTGCTGGCGGTTGGAAACGTTGTGCAAGGATTGAACCGTGGCAGGATATCCCAGGCCGGCGTGGGATTGTTTGCTTTCCTGGTCGGGATCTCCGTGTGGTGGTCGAACTTTTTCGGGTATTCGGAGCTGGCGGGAGCCGGCCTATTTGCGGCAGCGGGCCTGGCTCTGGTCGGGGGTGCGCTCTATTGGATGCGGAGGCGATCGCGGGCAAAGTTCCAGACAGAACCCTCCGCGGAATTGGCCTCCTCTGAGGGAGAATCAGACAGCACCGGGTATTTGATGGCGTCTGCCGAGAGGCGCACGATACGAGTCGGACATCTGGTCGTGTTGCTCCTCCAGACGACGATTTTGGGCGCGGTCATGTGGGCGACTTTTTTGAACTGGTTACCCTGGACGCGCTCATGATAGGCTGGTCGCCAGTGCACGCGCGCCACAAAACGCGACAAAAAAGGAGAAGGCGTTTTCTGTCTCCCCACAACCACCGGCTTGGCGGCTTGGCGCGAAACTGTCCCGCATGCCACGGTTGACAGCGCATGGCGACTTCGGAAGGGGCTTGGCCTATGTGCTTGCTGGCCAGACACCCACGCACATGGAGCCGGGCAGCGAACAACCGGTGGTTTGGACGTGCTCTGGCGGGGCTGTGGTGCGTAGACTATATTAGCGGGCTTTGGGGAGTGGGGGAGATGTATCCATAATGACGATTTCGATAGCAGAAGAACGCGGCCCGAATGATGGCCTCCGCCGATACCCCTGATCGGAGCGAACAGATCGTGATTGCGAGCACATGCGAGGATGCGCAGCGCGTGATCGGGCGGATTCTTGACGAACTGCGTCGGGCTGGTTGGCACCAGGACGACATCTTCGCTGTCCACCTCGCCCTGGAAGAATCCCTCAGCAATGCGATCAAACACGGCAATCGAGGGGATCCTCGCAAGAAGGTGACGATCAGTTACCGTCTCTATCCCCACAAAATAGACCTTCAGGTGGCGGACGAGGGCCAAGGATTTGATCCTGCGGCTGTGCCCGACCCCACCTTGCCGGAGAATCTCAACTCCACGAGCGGCCGTGGGCTTTGCCTCATTCGAGGGTTCATGGATCGGGTGGGTTTCCAGGAAAGAGGGCGGGTCATCTGGATGGAGCGCTATCGGCACCATGGAATATCCGGAGGAGCGGCGGCAGAGGGCTGTCCAACGAAAAACGGCTCACGCCCGGCGTGTTAAGATGCCGACAGTTCGGGGTACCAACTTCTCTTTGGATTAGCAGATTCTCGGAGGGACCTTTTCCGGAGGGACGTGCTTGTCACGTCCGTCTTCCGGAGGGACCTGCTTGTCAGGTCCGATCAACACCGCTCGATGGCCCATTCCCTCTCCCCGGGCACGACAAGCGTGCCCCTCCGAACCTTGCACTCCATATTCGGAGAGACCCGCTCGTCACGTCCGTTTCTCAACGCCGGAAATATCCATTTCGTCTTCGTCGTGTCGGGCAGGACAGGCGTGCCCCTCCCACGTGGCCCTGGCCTCGAGGCTGCTCAGCTCATACACTTAAACATTCGCGCGTTGCGAAGGGCTTGATCAAAACGGCATCACCCGCGCGGGGATTGTGGCGAATCCAAAGACGGCATTGGGGAGGAAGCGAACGCGAAAGTGACCCGGCGGTATACAATGGGAACAGATGTCAATGGACGCCGGGAGCAAGGCGATCATCACAGGGCTTGAAGGATTTTTCCGGTTGATTGGACAACGCACATACAACTGTGGAGGAGAATGATGGTCAGTGTGGATGAAATGTACGATCAGGCGATTGAGCTTCAGCAGAAAGGTGATCTGGACGGAGCCATTCAGAAGCTCCATGAACTGCTGGAAACGGACCCCAATTACGCGCTCGCGCATGCGGCCCTGAGTGTTTTCTACAGCAAACGCGAAGAACATGAGAAGGCTGTGGAGCATGCCCGCAAGGTCTGCGAGCTGGAACCCGAAGACCCCTTCAGTTTTGTAGCGCTGAGTTTGATCTGCCAGAAGGCGGGCTTGATCGCAGAGGCGGAAGAAGCCATGTGGCATGCCCGACAGGCTCAGGTGGCCGCCATTCAAAAACGTCACGCGCAGTGAGCGGCGGGCTGTGAAGCGGGGTCGGGGTGCCGAGCGTCCGGCGGGCTGGGTAGAGATCAGTGAACGCGATGGCCGGGCTTGGCGCCCTCGTCGGGCGCGAGCAGGAACACCTGATCATCCCCTGTTCCGGCCGCCAGAATCATCCCCTCGCTGACCCCGAACCGCATCTTCCGCGGTGCGAGATTGGCTACCAGGATCACCAACCGCCCCACGAGGCTCTCCGGCTTGTAAGCCTTTTTGATTCCTGCGAAAACAGTACGTGTGACATCCCCGCCCAAACCGAGGGTGAGCTTGAGGAGCTTGTCCGCGCCGGGGACTTCTTCCGCAGCAAGGACCCGCGCCACGCGGAGATCGATCTTCGTGAAATCCTCGATGGTGATGGTGTTCTCCAGCAGCGGCTCCTGCCGGAGGGGTTCATCGGAATCCTGACCAGTGGATGGGGAGGCTTTCGTCCCTGCTGACGCCTTCGCGCTTTCATCTTCCTCGCGGCTTTCCTCGATCACCGCGCTGAGCTTTTCCCGAGGCACCCGCTGCATCATGTGTTTGAAGGGGGCTACAATCCGGCCGAGCACGGGTTGCTGGGCCTGTGCCCAGGAAACGATCGGATCGCCGAACAACTCGCCGGTCTGCCGCGCCAGCCGCGGCAACACCGGGGCAAGATAGATGACCAGTTGCCGGAAGAGGTTGAGGCCGATGGTGCAGACATCCTGAAGCTCTTTCTGCCGGGCGGGGTCTTTCTTGAGATTCCACGGCGCCATGCGATCGACGAACTGGTTGGCCCGATCACCAGCCGCCAGGATGATCCGGATAGCGCGGGCAAAGTCGCACTGTTCGTAGGCTTCTGCGATGGCGTCGCCGTCCGCGGCTGCCTGGGCAAAGAGGCCGCCATCTTCCGGATAGGTGGCAGAGAGGGGGGAGCCTTCGATGAGCCGGGCACAGCGGCTAGCCAGATTGACGATATTTCCCACCAGGTCCTTGTTCACCCGATTGACGAATTCTTCAAAGTTGAGGTCGAGGTCCTCCACCCGCGAGGTCAGCTTGGCCGCGTAGTAATACCGCAAGTAAGACGGATCGAGATGGCGGAGATAGGTTTCCGCCTTGATGAACGTTCCCTTCGATTTGGACATCTTCTCACCATTGACGGTGAGAAAGCCGTGGATGTGAATTTTCCGCGGGAGATTGAAACCGGCCACTTTCAGCATGGCCGGCCAGAAGAGACAGTGAAAATAAGTGATGTCTTTTCCAATAAAGTGGTGGATTTCCGTCTCGGGATTGCGCCACCACGTTTCCAGATCCTCTCCCACCCGATTACACCACTGCTTGGTAGAACCGACGTAGCCGATCGGGGCATCGAACCACACGTACCAGTAGTTGCCGGGGCTGTCGGGAATCTCAAATCCGAAATAAGGGGCGGGGCGGGAAATGTCCCAGTCGCGCAGTGGTTCGCTGAGGAAATGCGCTTTGAGAGAGTTGGCGATTTCCGGCTGGAGGTGGTC
>NZ_JACIYL010000321.1 GCF_014359955.1 Thermogutta sp.
GAATTGCGCCAGGATCTGCAGAGACTGGGTTGTCGGTTGGAACATCTCCAGGTTGTTCCGGACCGATTCACCCCTACCTACCTGAAACCCCGGGATATTACCGATCCGTCGCTTGCCGGTGAACATTCCCGGTACGATACGAAGAATCGAACGCCGACACCAGAAAACCTCGTGGACCGCCTGCTTGCTTCCATGGAGAACCTGCTGGCGGAAGTGGACGCGGTCATCGTTCTGGACCAGGTCGAGGAAAAAGAATGTGGCGTGGTGGGACGCCGACTGCGCGAGTTTCTCGCCGAGCAGGCCCCCCGTTTCCCCCACATTGTTTTCTGGGCCGACAGCCGACGTCGGATCCGTCAATTTCGTCGAATCATTCTCAAGTGCAACCGTTTTGAATTGACGGGGCAACGGCCTCAGGAGGGAGCTCCGCCGGACTGGGCCTCGCTTCGGGAAGCCCTCGAACACTTTCGCCAGATGAATGGAGCGCCCGCCGTCGTCACATTGGGCGAATACGGAATAATGGTGAGCGATCCGGAGATCATCTGGATTCCGGCCGTTCGTGTGGAAGGGCCCACTGATCCCACCGGAGCTGGGGACAGTGCCACAGCCGGCGCGGTGGCGGCCCTGGCCAGCGGTGCTTCGTTGCCCGAAGCTGCCCTCGTGGGTAACCTGGTCGCTTCGATCACGGTGCAACAACTGGCCACCACAGGGACGGCCAGACCGGAAGAACTGCCGCCGCGTCTCGACCTGTGGCGGTCGCAGCAAAGGGATCAGCGGTCGCTCCCCGCTTGAATGGGGTGTTTGCACCGGTCAGGAAGAAACACGTTGCGATCAATTTCCCGGCAATGTGAAAGTCAATTCCATGGCTCGACGGCACGGATCAGGCGCGGGGGCGACGGTGAACCTCGGAGCCGCTGTGGGCAAGGTGGCCCGGTGGCTCAGGACACGGCCAGCCGTGGTCCAGGAACTGCTGAGATGCCAGAGCTCCTTGCTTTCGCAGCCCTCGTCGGCCTCCCCTTGTGCCTCGCTTGCCGAATTACCCGTGGCACCAAACAGGGGCGCCGCCCGTGAAGCGCCTGAAGCCGGACGGTTCTGGGCAGCCCAATGGGGTTTAGACTCCACCGTTGGGACCGGTGTTCTTGAACAGGCCCTCGAGGCGGTATTCGCCTGGGTCACCACCCTCATCACCGTGCGTTTTCTCCAGCTTTTGGATGTCGAGGGAATCCCCGAAGAGCCATCCGTTCATGCCCAGTCGCTGGCCGCCGCTTTTAGCCCAGATGTGACCGAGTGCTGGCCCCAAGCGAAAACACTTTGGGACTTCTATCACTGGTTGGGGCTGACCGACGCCCTTTCTTTACAGGCTGATTTCACTCAACTGATAGCGCATCTCACGGCGCTCGTGCAGGAGGTGGATAGCATTCTCGGGCCGAAACGAGCGTGGGATGTAACGCCGGAAGATCTTTTCTGTCCGATCCGCGAGGCCCTTTTTCCCAAATGGATTCGCCTGGCAAAAGGCGAATTTTACACGCCGTTTGTCCTGGCCGACTATATTCTCGAAAAACTCGGATATCCTGATCAGATAAATTCGCGTCTCCTGGATCCCTCGTGCGGAAGTGGAGTTTTTCTGGTAGCCGCTGCATGGCGGAGAGCCGAGCAATTCCAGCGGCAACGTGCGGAGGACATCGCTGTCCACCGAGAAGATTCTTCAACACCCCCAGTCGATGGACACATTTCCGCGCAAGCCCTGCTTCGCGATACAGTCCTCCAAACGATCCTCGGAGCTGGGGCACTGGGGCTGGAGATTCAACCTGCCGCTGTCCTGGCCGCCCGGGCAAGTCTGGTCCTGATCGCCACCGCCCTCTGCCGTCGATGGCTGCCCCACGTCCCGATGTCACTTTCCGACCTCACTCGCTTTCGCCCTCCCGTTCTTCGGGGAAATTTCCTCTCTTTGTGCTTGTCACTCTCCACCAATGCGTGCCCTACATCGGAAACCTGTGTCGCCACCGAATCAACGGACATCCTCAAAGGACAACGGTTCGACATCATCGTCGGCAATCCACCGTGGGTGATATGGGACCGCTTGGACAAAGACGCCCGGGGTGAAATGACGGCCGTCTTCCGCGAACTCGGGTTATTCGATCTCTCGCCCCAAATGGCGCGGCACGGCGGTGGCAAGCGGGATTGTGGTGCCGCATTCATCTCAGCGGCGTGCCGCCTTCTCGCAGAGCATGGTCGCCTCGGAATGGTGGTGCCGGTCAGCCTTTTTCATACTCAGGCTTCCGGCCGAAGTTTTCGGCACCTGTTCAGCAAGTCCCAGGGATGTTTGAGGATTCGAGAAGTGGTGGACCTTCGTGCCGTCTCGGTGTTTCCCGGAACAATTCAGCGAACGGCGATTCTCTTCGCGGAAAAAGGTGTTCCACCTCGGTTTCCGGTGCCATTCATTGTGTGCCGGGGCAGGAAAGGCCATCGGGGCAGATTCCGCGACGCCGCGTGGCTGCACACTGAGGCGGAGCAGTCTGTGCTCTTCGCCCAACCGGCCGACAGGAGAGACACGGGGGCTCCCTGGGTTCTCATGAGGCGCTCCCTGTGGGAGATCTGGGAGCAAATCTGCGGTCGATCTGAATACCAGGCCTACTTAGGGGCCAATACGGGCGGGGCGAACGGGATTTTCTGGCTGGAGATTCTTGGATGGGAAAACAACCGGCTCGTTGTGCAGAATCACCCGGAATTTGGACGCACCCCGGTGCCGCGTGTCACGGCAACCATCGAGCCCGACCTGGTTTTCCCCCTCGTGCGGTGGAAAGACCTCAGCGGGGTGGCGGCTCCTACACTTGGCATACTCCTTGTGCAGAATCCTGCTACCCGCTCGGCCTGGCCGGAGGACTATCTCCGCGAGTTTTTCCCGGCAACTTTTGGTTATCTTACCCAGTTTCGAGATGTTCTGGACCGCCGCGCGGCACGAAAGAAGCTCCAATCACGGGGTCCCTGGTATGCCCAGTACAACGTAGGACCCTACACGATCGCCTCGTCGAAAGTCGTGTGGCGCCGGATGGAGGCAAAGCTGAAAGCCGTGGTGCTGGGGGAAAAAAGTCTCGCCGGCTTACCCGCCAAGCCCGTGATTCCCCAGGAAACGTGCTGCTTTGTCCCGGTAAACTCCGATGAAGAAGGACACTTTCTCGCCGGCGTTTTGAACAGTCCGCTGGTCGGAGCGATCATTCACGCGTTTGGGATGTCTGGCTCGCGAAGTTTCGGCAGTCCCAGCCTGCTCCATTATCTGCGAATTCCTCGCTTTCGACCGACAGATCCTGTTCACGGCCGACTGGCCGATTTTCACCGCCAGACCGCTTGCCGAGAAGCCACCGCCGATCCGGATTTTCTGGCGGAATGGACGGAGCTGGCCGCCGCTGTGTTTGGGGTCGATTCGCAGCGGGCCTTACGTGAAATTTTGCAAAACGGCACTTTACCGGAATGACGAATTCGTGCGGGCGGGAGTTCTCTCTTCCGGGCAAACCAACCGGCCGATCAGGAATTCGGAGGGCCGTTAAGTCCCAGTCGGGTGAGCCAGCGACCTCGCGGCGGCTTGGTCTTGTCGCCCGAGGCCGACGCACTTTCCAGCGCTTCCAATTTTTCTTCCAGTTCGCGCTGTTTTTCCTCCAGCAGGGCGCGCTCGCGGGCAATTTTCGCCCGTTCCAGCGAGATTTCCAGCTCGGCCTTGCGGAGTTTTTCCTTCCACTCCTCCTCCAACTGGCGGAGATGTTCGCGTTGCTGACGAATGACTTCATCCTGATCGAGCAAACGCTCCAGCGCGGCAGCACCTACGGCCAGCGAGCCGATACTCGTGGACTGTTCCTCAAGCAGACGTCGAAGCTCGGCGATTTCGTTGTCTTTCTCAGCGAGTAGGGCCTCGGTCCGCGCGATGATCTCCTGAATACGGTCGCGTTCCCTTTGAGCCGTACCATCTGAAGAATCTTCAGACTCCGACTCCAAAGCTGCCAGGATTCGCTGTTTTTCGGCTTCCCAATTGAGAATCCGTCCATCGCCGGCCCCACCCTCGGCCGATCCGTTGGACTGGGCTCGCGCCAGCTTCTTTTCCAATTCGGCGTTCTTTTGCCTTAATTCGCGGATTTCCGCCAGGGCGAGATTGTATCTCTCCTGAAGCTCGGATGACGCTGCCGTGTTTCCTTCGCGGCGCAGGGCTTCCAGTTCTTCTTCAAGCTGGCTGCAGCGCAGGACAAGGGCGTTGAGGGCTGCCTCGCGATCGTTCCACTGGCTGGTCCACTGCTGTTTTTCGCTTTCAAACTGCGCCAGGAGTTGGCTTTCCCTGGCCTTCCAATCGTCTTCGCTGTCCCGGGAATGCTCCTGAAGTGCGGTCAGGCGGTTTTCCAGATCTTCCTTGAGCTTTCGCACCGATGCCAGTTCTTCGCGGACGGCAGCCAGTTCTGTTGTGAGCCGTTCCAGGCAAGCGGTTTGCCGTTGGAGGGGTTCCTGCCATCCGTTGCCAGACTGCTGAGCGTTTTGAACGATGGCCTCCAATGCCGGCATCATCGAGGCCAGTTGCTGAGAAAGACCGCGATCACTCGAAGAAGCTGACGCGGCGACAGTCTCGACGTTGCGGAGGGCCTGA
>NZ_JACIYL010000322.1 GCF_014359955.1 Thermogutta sp.
CAGGTAGAGAAACTCGCACCAGGGCGGTACGACGTTGTGATCCTTGGGCAGGGTAAACTTCGGATTGACGGATTTGATTTTCCGCCGGTCCTCGAATTTGACCCCTTTTTCCCCGGTACCTCCCAAATTTCCGATGAACACCGCGAAGAAATTGAATTCCAGATTCGCAACTCGAGATACTATGAGAACAAGGTAGAACCGTTGTATTTCGGCGGTAACGACCAGGTCGTGCGGGTCCTTGTCATGCTCATCCGCGATCTCCCCACCAGCTACGAGGGCGAATTCCCAGGGGCCGCCACAATTCGCCACGAAATCTGGCAGTTCACCTGGGCTTACGGCGGTTGGAAAAAGGAACGTCGCACCCGGGTGATTGACCGCTGCATCCTCCACCGCAATGAACTGCGACAATGGACCTGGTTGTGGGATCCCAAATTGGGCGGGATTGAAGTCGGTAAAGAACCCATCACCCTGGATTATGAATTTCCAGACATCGAAAGGCGACCCCTCAAAGGACTGTATCCTTATTGAAAATCGCAACCGGTGTAGCTTACACGATACTGTTACCGCTTGGGGCATGATTTTGGGGCAACTTGTGTAACCTTTTTGGACGGAATGTGTAGAGTGTGCTGAGAGGCTCTTCGCCGGATATTGACTGGACCGCCAGGGACGCACAAGTTTTTTGACGTTCGCCTTCCGCGGTTGGGAAAAATGGGACCGATCGGTGGGGGATAGGAGACTGAGCCATGCAATGCCGTAACTCCAGATCACTTGTCAAATGGGCAGGTCTCGTCCTCGTGTATTGCACTCTTTACAGCGTGGCACAGGGGCAGGATGTTCCCTACGCGGCGAAAATCTTCCCTCAGGACACGGCAGCTTTTGTAAGCATTCCCAATATCGCCGATGCTAAAACGGCGTTTCTGCAATCTTCAGTAGGACGGATGGCCACTGATCCGCAGTTACGTCCGTTCGTGACGGACGTTTGGGACGCCCTCATTAAGGCGAGCGAGGAGTTCGAAAAAGAAAGCGGTATCTCTCTCAAAGCACTTTTTGCCATTCCCCAAGGAGAAGTGTCGGTGGGCTTTGTATCCTCCTCTTCACAGAGTTGGGTACTGCTAGTCTATCTGGAAGCCGGCGAAAACGCTGAGACCCTTGGCAAGCTCGTTGATTTCGTCTGTCAGCAGGCCACCAAGGAAGGCGGCAAGGTTCGTACAGAGCGGGTGGAGGATGTCATCTTTCGCATTCTGAATCCGGAGCGCGAAGAAAAAGCGGTGATTGGACTGGCGGTGGATGGTCCAAGATTTATCGGGGGGATCGCCTTCTCAGGTGAGACCGACTTGCAGATCATCCGAAACGTAATACGCCGGGCTAAAGGATCCGCTGCGGAATCAGCAACTCTGGCGGAACAGAAAAAGTTCCAGCAGTTTCTAAGCAATATTCGTTATGCCAAACAGGGCCAGATCCATGGCCTGGTTTTCGCGGATCCTCTCCAAATTCTCGAAGGCTTTAAGACGATGAATCCCTCCGCAGCCGTAACGCTGGCAATCCTGCCGGTTCTCGGATTGGACGGCTTGAACTCCGTCGGAGCGGCCATGAGTTTGGACGTGGCAGGTTGGGATTCCATCCGGGAGATCCACATTTTTCTGGACAATCCTCGCCGCGGCGTCCTGAATATCCCGGCCTTCAAAAAAGGAGACGGAACTCCGGAGTTTTTCATCCCCGAGTCCGTCGTGCGGTACATCACAATTTACATGGATCTGCCCGTTACTGTGGAGCGGATCGCCCAGATTTACGACGGCTTCCGTGGTGAGGGAGCTTTCCAGCGACAGGTTCTCGATGAGATGAATCGAAGATTGCAGCTCGACGTGGTTCGGGATGTACTGCCGGCCACAACTGGGCGAGTAACCCTGGCACAGTGGATCGAGCGTCCAATCCGCCTTAACAGTGCCGCTGGCGTTTTTGTGATGGAAATGAAGGATGAGCAGATCGCGACCAAATTCGTCGAGGCGGTTGTTCAGTCCAACCCACAAACACTTGAAAAAAAGGATTTCGGACAACGAACTTACTACGTTTCGACCCGACAACGTCCCGAATGGTTTCCTGAAAACATGCGACTCCCCGTCCCCTGTTTCGCAGCGATTGATCAATACGTCGTCCAGACGGACAGCCCGGCGTTCATGGAACAGATACTCATGACCGCGGACGCCCCCGAAAAGTCTCTCGCTGAGTCCCTGGAATACAAGCTGGTGCGGGGTCGGATTAAAGCGCTGGCCGGTACCGACAATCCCTCCCTGTTCATATTCAGTCGGCCGGATAGCGTGCTCGAGATGTGGTATGAGGCTTTTCTGTCGAAGAATTCCTTTATGCTCCAGGCCATTGAACGCGACGCACCCAAAGATTCAGTCGGGATGGCCATCGTCCAGGCAATCAAGGACGGGAAGCTGCCCCCCGTGGATGTGCTCAAGCGATACTTCGCTCCCCAGGGAGGATTGCTCATCGATGACGCGACCGGCCTGCATCTCGTGTTCTTTGGCCTGCGCAAGAAGCTCCCCTGAGACTGCCGAGGTATTATTCGGTCGGCCGCGCCGTTCCAGGTAGAGCGCAAGCACTGCCAGATCCGCGGGCGTGATGCCGCTGATCCGGCCCGCCTGGGCAAAGTCGCGAGGTCTGATTTTGGAGAATTTCTCCCGGGCCTCTGCCCGTAAATGCGGCACGGAAAAGTAGTCAATATCATCCGGGATTCGCTTCTCTGCCAATCGACGTTGCTGCTCGATGGCCGCCTCTTCCCTCGCGAGATACCCGGCATATTTGATGTCAATGACGACCTGTTCCACGACGTCGCGAGGAAACTCTGAAAGGGAAGGCGCTATCGACACAATGTCTTCCCAGGAAACCTCCGGCCTGGTGAGAAGCCGCGAAAGTGGAACCCCACCCTGTCGCGTGGCTTCCAGGACAGCCCGAAGCCGTTCCATCGCCTCGACCTTCCGCACAAATCGGTTCCAGCGTTCATCATCGACCAGTCCCAGCTCACGCCCCAGGGGTGTCAATCGGCGGTCGGCGTTGTCGTGACGCAGCCGCAACCGATATTCAGCCCGACTGGTGAACATACGATACGGCTCATCCACCCCCCGGGTGACCAGATCATCGATCATGACTCCGATGTAGGCTTGGTCTCTTCTCAGGATGAGGGGATCCTTTCCCCGCAGCTTCAGCACGGCGTTGATCCCCGCGATCAAACCCTGTCCGGCGGCTTCTTCATAGCCCGTGGTCCCGTTGACCTGGCCGGCCAGGAAAAGCCCCTCCACACGCTTCGTTTCCAGTGACAAATGGAGTTGATCCGGCGGGAGATAATCGTATTCGATCGCGTAGCCGTAGCGGATGATCTCCGCCTTTTCGAGCCCCACGATTTCGCGGAGCATGGCCTCCTGCACATCGCGTGGAAGACTCGTGGACAGGCCGTTCACGTAAATTTCCAGCGTGTTACGCCCTTCCGGTTCCAGGAAAAGTTGATGCCGCGGCCGGTCGGGAAACCGCACGATTTTGATTTCCACCGACGGACAATAGCGTGGTCCCGTGGATTGAATTTGCCCAGTGAACATCGGCGCCCGGTGCAGATTCTGCCGGATGATTTCATGAACCCTTTCATTCGTGTAGGTAATCCAGCAGGGCAATTGCGGCTGTGTGATTTCGCTTGTCATAAAAGAAAAGGGCACAGGATGGTCGTCACCCTGCTGGATCTCGAGGCGGGAATAGTCGATGGTCCGGCCGTTGAGCCGAGGTGGCGTTCCCGTTTTAAACCGCGAAACAACGAATCCAAGCTCTCGGAGCGACCGGCTCAGCCCGACGACAGCTTCCTCCCCTGCCCGACCGCCGACCATAGTCTTGTCACCAAAATGGAGCAGGCCCTGCATGAATGTCCCGGCGCAAACGACGACACACGGTGCCCGATAAACGGCTCCCCCACGCACGAGCACGCCAGTAATGCGGGTCTTCCCCGCTGCTTGTTCAACCAGCAACTCTTCGACCGTTTCTTGCCGAAGCGATAGATTTTCCTGTGATTCGCAGATACGTTTTACTTCCTGGTGGTACGCGAGTTTATCGGCCTGAGCGCGGGGACCGTGCATCGCCGGTCCCTTCCTGCGGTTGAGGAGTCGAAACTGGATCGCCGTATGGTCGATCGCAATCCCCATAGCCCCGCCCAGGGCATCAATTTCACGAACGATCTGCCCTTTGGCCACGCCCCCAATGGCGGGGTTGCAACTCATCTTGGCGATCGTGTCGAGATTACTTGTCAGCAGAGCGGTTTTTGCGCCCATGCGGGCAGCCGCCAGTGCCGCCTCCACCCCCGCATGCCCGGCTCCGATGACAATGACGTCAAATTCGTATGCGCTGATGTTCATGGTCTGTTGTGGTTTGGCTCGCTTTCCGATGGAAAATCCTTGCGACGGGTCGTGATCGCCAGACAGTCATACATGACACGCCCATTCTGATAAACCATTTTACTCCTGCGAATAATCCGCCAACCCCCATTTTGGAAGTAACCATCCGTCTCGATCCGCTCGGCCAGGCCGGTCACGGTCTCGAGATAGCGAGCCAAACCCGCAAGTTGCGTGAGAACGAT
>NZ_JACIYL010000323.1 GCF_014359955.1 Thermogutta sp.
GTCGACAACCAAGCGAACGGGAAATCCGCGAACTATTTCCGTTCATTTCGTCCCAACCGTGAACCGCAAAAAAAGGGGCCGTTAATCGCCCCGGCCCTGCCGGGCGATCTCGTCGATTGACGAATGGGGCAGAAGTCCTGCGGGACTGACAAGCAGTCTCGTGTGGGACGTGTTAGATCTTATCTCAAGTCCAGGTCTTCCTGGCAGCCGGGCGCTGCCCGCGCGAATGACAAGCAGCAGAAGCCAGTTTGAGTGAACGCGCCGATGTCGGCGGTTCCTCTTGCGGGTGGTCACCGGTTTTGTCGTGACTTTTTGCGTCGGTTCAACAAGTCAATTTTTAATCGGCGATGAGTGTCACTTGAATGACTTGAGGAGGTGAGTGCTGATGGTAGCTCGAGTTGTTGAGAGAATTTACCGTGCGTGTGCGTTCCTGACACTCTGCGGCACCGTTTTTGTCAGCCAGCAGGGTTTCGCCGGGATTATCTATAACGGTGGTTTTGAAAATGACTTCTCAGTAATGCCCAACTGGAGTGTGAGTTTAGCGGGAAGCGGTACCCTCCAACGGGTAGCGAGTTGGACGGCCTTAGCCGATGCCACTCAAACCATTTACCCAAAGGAAGGAGCTTACTTTCTGTTGATTAAAAGCGATGAAGACGCACCCACAGATACCATCCTGCGGCAGAGTGTCGCGCTATCGGCCGGGGAAATCGTCTCCGGTTGGATGGCGATTGACGCCTATCTAAAATCCTATACATATGCGGACAGCGATTACGCGCAGATTCGGATCTTTCAGGATTCCACTATACTTTTTTCGAAGACTTTGACCGTGGATCAGCTTGACGGCGATCGATCCCTTCTCAATTGGCAATTTTGGTCATGGACGGCTCCCGCGACTGGCACCTACACGATTGAGTTACGCGCCATGGATGATACTACAAAATATGGCGCTATGACCTGGTGGGGGCTGTTCGATGGGATCGCAGTGACCGCGGCTGTCGTTCCGGAGCCGTCGGTGGGCGCCGCACTTATATCGGGGTTGGTCATGGCGATGGCCCTTGGGCGGCTTCGGCACGCGAAGAACCGCATCACGCCGAGACGTTAAGGCGATCCAACAATCACAGGGTTCGAATGTGAAACCCGCCGTCCACCAGGAAGCGAGTCCCCGTGCTGAACGGGAAATAGTCCTGAACGATGGCGGCGACGGCCCGGGCAACGTCTTCGGGACGCCCCCAGCGCCGAATGGGCCATGCTCCCTCAGCAATCAGGCGGTCGTATTTCTCCTTGACCGGCGCCGTCATATCGCTCTCAATAACGCCGGGACAGATCTCGAAGACCTGAATTTTTTCCTCTGCGAGCCGCTGGGCAAAAAGCTGTGTCATCATGTGCATGGCGGCTTTGGTCAAGCAGTAGTCCGCCCGATTTGTTGAGACGGCGAACGCAGAAACGGAAGAAATATTAATGATGTACCCTTTTTCCTGTCTCCCCGCCCGGATGAAATCGATCATCTTGCGACCGGCGGCCTGGGACAGGAAAAACGGACCTTTAAGATTGGTGGCGAAGACACGGTCCCAGCTCTCTTCGGTAGCCTCCAGGATATCCTTTCTGCCCACGGAGGTAATCCCCGCATTGTTGACGAGCACGTCCCAGCGACCGTAGTCTTCAAGACGAGCAATCATTCTCTCGCGGTCCGCAGCATTTCCGACGTCCCCCTGAACAGCTTCCGCAGAGCCGCCTTTTCCCGCGATAGAGGCGACGACTGCCTCGGCGGCGTCAGGCCGTGTAGCGTAGTTGACGAACACGTGATACCCCAGTTCCCCCAGTGTCAACGCGATTGCTGCCCCGATCCCACGAGATCCTCCGGTGACCAAAGCCGCCGGTCGCGTAGGTGCGGTGGTGCCAGCCATCTCTGTCCTCCTCTTCGTCTAAGAGTGTTCTTCCTGAATCCCTGGGAGTAAACGCCCTCAACAGAATTGCTGCGGGTGGAAGTTGCCATGTGATACAGACTATTCCTTCCGCTTGAC
Organism: Thermogutta sp.; assembly: GCF_014359955.1. GTDB lineage: Bacteria > Planctomycetota > Planctomycetia > Pirellulales > Thermoguttaceae > Thermogutta. The sequence continues at coordinate 2,022 of NZ_JACIYL010000323.1, forward strand.
GAAGCCCGTTTCGCGTCGCCGGGCACGACAAGCGTACCCCTCCAAACGACTTCTCGGAGGGACCTGCTTGTCAGGTCCGCTTGCCAAGCTTGGATAATCCATTTCACCCACCGAGCACCAATTGCTCGTTTGAGTTGCCGATTAAACGGCAGGGGCAAATCATCAATGGCCCCTGCCAACACACCGCCCCCGTGACATCTCACAGATCTCTGCCAATGTGCGGACGGTAACGTACCACGCAGCTTGACAAAGCCCAGCGCAGGGCTGACACTCAAGTATTATTATCATGAGGGACCGTTCGACGGGAGTCAAACGCAGGTCTGCATGAGGTTTGGCGGAACACTGGAATAAGTGAAAACACCATACCGCCAGGTGTCGGCAGTTGGGAAGTACCTCCGTTGGCTGGACGGGGAATTGGGGTCAAGGTTCGCCGCGGGTTGATCCATTGAGGGAGACGGATCATGGAAGTAGTCATCAAAGAAACTTACGAGGAAATGTGTCGGGCGGCTGCCGAGGCTGTCGCCAGTGTCCTTAATGCGAAACCGAACGCCGTCCTCGGCTTGGCTGTGGGTAACACGCACATCGGGTTATACCGAGAACTTGTGCGGATGTTTAAAGAAGGGCTGCTCGATTTTTCTCAGGTGACGACCTTCAATCTGGATGAATACGTCGGGTTGGGCAAGGATCACCCACAAAGCCAGTACTATTTCATGCACGAGAACTTTTTTAAATACGTGAATCTTTCGCCACAAAATATCTATATGCCGTCTGGCACGGCGAAAAATTACCGAGCCTTTTGTGCCTGGTACGAGCAGCGTATCAAGGAGTGTGGCGGGATCGATTTACAAATCCTGGGCATCGGGACGGATGGGCATATTGCCTTCAACGAACCGGGTAGCTCCCTCGGTTCGCGAACGAGAATCAAGACCCTGTCCGAACGACGTCTGGCGGAAATCAAGGACCTTTTTGATGCCCACCAGTCGACCGTCAACCACCACCGGCAGATGACGAATCCGGTTGTTGGTCATGAGTTGCATGGCTTGCTCGACAGTGTAGTCGGGATGGGCCACGATCAAATTGCGGGACATGGCCTCTTCCACCCGCACGGAGCGAAGCGGGTGCTCGGAAAAAGCGCAGCGGCGAAGGATATCACGTTCCGTGATGATGCCCAGAATTTCCTCGCGGCCCTCACCGGGATCACGTCGGCAAACCATCAGGGCGCCAATGTTGTGCTGGACGAGTTCTTCCACCACGTCCTGGAGAGTGGCGTCGGGGTGAATGGTGTAAACGTGGCTACCTTTGGCCGCAAGAATTTCCTTCAGAGTCATGGGCATTCACTCCGCTCGTTGAAACTTGTCGTTGACGATTTCCTCGTACCGAGTGCGTCAGTGTCGCTACCATTTTAGCCGGAAAAAATTGAATGGAACAATAGATCGAGCTGCTCGGGGGACGGAACCCGGCCGGGAGACGACCCTGCCTGGCCGTTGACACCGGGAACACAAATTGTATATTTGCAAAAAAGTGCAAGTATTTTATCGCTAACACGAGAGGATCAGGGAAATGGCGTACACCCTCGGATTCGCTGGCGGCGGACGCATCGCGCGAATTATGCTTGGCGGCTGGGTCCGGAATGGGGCTTCGATTGCCCGCGTCAAGTTCGTGGACCCAGACGACCGAGCCGCCAGGTTGCTGTTGTCTCAGGTGTCTGGCCCCCTCGAAAGGGTTTCTCAGGTCTCCGAGCTCGTGGACAGCGAGTTTATTTTTCTGGCCGTCCATCCACCGGCGATTCCCACGGTCACTGCAGAGCTTTCCGGTAAGCTGAAGCCAGAATCGGTTGTCGTTTCGCTGGCTCCCAAAATTACAATCAGTCAACTTCAACAACAGTTGGGGGGATTTCCGAACGTAGCTCGTGTCATTCCAAACGCGCCCTCTCTTGTGGGAATGGGCTACAATCCGGTCCGCCTTGCCAAGGGCTTTCCGGAGGCTCAGATGGTCCGCCTGATGAGCCTCCTGCAAATCCTGGGGAAAGCGCCGTTCGTGTCAGAATCGCACCTGGAGTTGTACGCACTCCTCACCGCGATGGGTCCGACGTATTTCTGGCCGCAATTCTATGAATTACGCTCCATCCTGACAGGCCTTGGTTTATCCCCCGAAGATTTCCAGGCAGCCCTGAGTGACATGGTTCTGGGCGCTCTTGCCACGATGGAGGCGTCCTGTCTCTCGGAAGCGGAGGTCATGGACCTGATTCCCGTCAAGCCGCTTGGCGAGTTCGAAGCGACATTTCGCCAGGCCTATCGGGACAAACTGCCGGCGATTTACGAAAAGATTCGACCAGTCGCCGAAAGTTGACATCCATCATCCACCGCAACCGCCTCCCGGCGCCTTGACCGCTTTCAGGAGGTGAATTTTGGGCGTGAATTGACGCAGCGAGACCAGCTTTTCGTCCGGCCGTGAGACGTCGATGTTGGCCCCGGGGCTGCCGGGAATGTTCAAACCAACGGGCACCGCACCGGTCGGACACTGGCGCAACTTGGTGAACACCTCGGCGTAACGAAAGTGCTCGTCTCCCTG
>NZ_JACIYL010000324.1 GCF_014359955.1 Thermogutta sp.
GCCGGAAGTGGCCGTTTTCGCCATGCCCAATTCCTTGCAGGAACGGCCGGCAAAAGCCGAAACCCCGCGGCAACACGAACTACGGGATTGGTTCGCCGACGCGGGAATCCTCATCGCCCGTCCGGCCGACCTTTCTCCCGACAAGCTGGCCGTCGCGCTGAAAGGCGGTCATAACGCAGAGCATCACAATCACAACGACGTGGGCAGTTTTGTGGTGACTCTGGCGGGTGGCGTGCCGCTCGTCGATCCCGGATCCGAGGTTTACACGGCGCGGACCTTCAGCAGCCGGCGTTACGAGAGCAAAGTCCTCAACTCGTACGGACACCCTGTTCCCGTTGTGGCAGGTCAGCTCCAGCGTCCCGGCAGCGACGCCCGCGCGAAAATTCTCGAAACCCAATTCACAGAACAGCGGGACGTGCTGAAAATGGATATCTCTTCAACCTATGCCGTTAACGAGTTGCAAGGACTGGTGCGCACCTTCATCTACGAGCGGACAGGTCGGGGGCGTCTCATCGTCCGGGATGAGGTCGCTTTCAGCTCGCCGCAGGAATTCGAGGAGGCGGTCATCACCTACTCGCCCTGGAAGCGAACGGAACAGGGCTGGATTGTGGGCGAAGGCCGCCAGGCCGTCCGCGTTCGGATCGTGCCTTCCTCGGGAGAACTCCTCTGGCGGGAAGAGGAAATCGACGAGGATGTCACTTATCGGAAGAAGCCGGTTCGGCTCGCCGGTCAACTGAAGGAACCCGTCAAGGAACTGTCCGTGGAAATAGTCATCGAGCCTGTGGAGAATGAATGAGAATGCGGTATCCCGGCCCACGGTGTGGGGCCACGTGAGAGGGTTTCCGAGCGGCCATGTTGCCGGTCGGCGGATCATTTTTGGACTGGCCCTGGCTCTTCTGCCCGGCCTTGCCTTTGCCGAGAAAGTGCGACCTCTCCGCTGGGCAGCGGACGCCGAAGGAGGTGCGCCCTACATCTTTCAGGACCCCGCCGATCCTCATCGGGTGATTGGCTTTGAAGTGGACCTGGCCGAGGCCCTCTCCCAACGCCTGGGACGGCCGATTGAATGGGTCCAGTACGATTTCATGAGCCTCGTGGCGGGGCTTCAGCGGGGCGATTTCGACTTTGCCATGAACGGACTGGAAGTCACGCCCGATCGCGCCAAAGTGGTGCGATTTTCGCGCCCATACTACGTGTACACGCTCCAGCTCGTTGTCCGCAAAGATGAAACGCGTTTTCAAAATCTGGAGGAGTTGCTCGCTCTCGGCGGTACGGTGGGTACTTTGGAAGAAACTGCCGCCCAGCGGCTTCTCGAAGAGATGGGCTTTTCACCCAAGCTGTACGGCAATCAAACGGAGCCGTATCTGGACCTGGAACTCGGGCGGATCGACGCCGTTCTCATGGATCTGCCCATCGCCGTGTACTTCGCCAAACCGAATCCCAAATTGAAATTTCTCGGGGAACCCATAGGCGAAGGATATTACGCCATCGCCTTTCGGAAAGAAGATGAAGCGCTGGCCGCCGAGGTCGATCGCGCCTTGGACAGTTTGATTGCCGACGGAACGCTTCGCAAGATCTACGAAAAATGGGGCCTTTGGAACGACGCTCAGGAAAAACTGGCTCGTGCTGAGCTGACCGATGTCCTGGCGGAAGCCCGACGCCGCTGGACCTTCCGCACGTATTTTCCCCTGCTCCTGCAGGGAGCGGGGGTCACCACCTATCTGTCGGTGCTGAGTATGGCGGTCGCCATTGTTCTGGGGCTTCCCATCGCGCTGGCCCGGCTGTTCGGACCTTGGCCCCTTCGCTGGGCAGCCGTTGCCTATGTGGAGTTTTTCCGCGGCATTCCGGTGCTGCTGCTTCTGTTTTTCCTCTACTACGGACTCCCCACCGTGGCCGACGTGTACGGCCTGCCGTTTTCGCTGCGGCTTTCGCCGATGGCGGCCGCTATCCTGGGGTTTGGGCTCAATTACGCAGCCTACGAGGCGGAGATCTACCGGGCGGGAATTCGGGCCATTCCTGCGGGACAGTGGGAGGCCGCAGCATCGCTGGGGATGGGACGGATCCTCACCTTCCGCCGCATCATCCTCCCCCAGGCCATTCGAACCATTCTGCCACCAATGACCAACGACTTTATCGCCCTGTTCAAGGATACAAGCATCGTCAGCATTGTGGCGGTGGTCGAATTGACCAAGCAGTATCAAATTTTGGCCAAGTCCAGCCTAAAATATTTGGAAATCGGATTTGTAACGGCCATGCTGTATCTGATTTTGGCGGTCCCCCTGGGTGCTTTATCCCGACACTTGGAAAAACGCTGGGGAAAAGGACAGTGAACCGAGAGGAATTCCACGTCCAGGTGGAAGGTCTTTGGAAGCGCTTCGGCCACCGCGTGGTGCTCCGCAACGTGAGCTTCCGTGTGGCCCGCGGTGAAACGGTGGCCATCATCGGACCGAGCGGCGCGGGCAAATCGACGCTGCTCCGCTGTCTGAACGGGCTGTGCCCATTTGACGCGGGGATTGTGCGGATCGGCCCCCATGTGCTGCGAGCCGGGAAGCGGCCGGCACCGTTTGCCACGCTCCGCCTCATCCGTCAACGGCTGGGCATGATTTTCCAGGACTTTCAGCTTTTTCCTCATCTGACGGCCCTTCAGAACATCATCGAAGCCCCCGTCCATGTCAATCGAATGCCCCGCAAGGAAGCGGAACATCGGGCCATGGCACTTCTGGCCCGGGTGGGCATGGCAGATCGTGGCGATGCTTATCCGCGGGAACTCTCCGGAGGCCAGAAACAGCGGGTGGCAATTGCCCGCGCGCTGGCGATGGAGCCTTTCGGCCTGCTGTGTGACGAGATCACGAGCGCCCTTGACCCGGAATTGAAGGCCGAAGTTCTCGCCGTTCTCGAAGATCTGCGCCGCGATGGAATGACGCTCATCCTCGTCACGCATGAGCTGGGCTTTGCCCAGCGGGTGGCCGATCGCGTCATCGTCCTTGCCGACGGGGAAATCATTGAAGATGGACCGCCTCATGAGGTTTTCGCTGCGCCGGAACATCCTCGCACGTCACGATTCCTGGAACAGGTAGCCCTTTGATATCCCATTGAGGTGAGTATGCCGCGGAATTCGACACGCGCTGTCCGGGTGGGTACCGTCATGTTCGGCGGAGGACACCCGATCGTCGTCCAAAGCATGTGCGCCACAAAAACGCAGGACGTGGTCGCCACCGCTGCCCAGGCCGAACAGCTCCGCCAGGCTGGTGCCGGCATTGTTCGAATCGCTGTGGACAGCCACAAAGACGCGGAAGCCCTGCGGGAAATCCGCCAGCGGACCGAGGCCAATCTATCGGTCGATCTGCAGGAAAACTATCGGCTGGTCACGGAAGTCGCTCCGTTTGTCAACAAGGTTCGCTACAATCCGGGGCATCTTTACCACCACCAACCCCAGGTGCCGTGGCAGGATAAGGTGCGGTTCATTGCAGAGGTGGCCGCCAGGTACGAGTGTGCACTGCGGGTGGGTGTTAATTGCGGTTCCGTCGATCCGGCCAAGCGGGACAAATTCCCACCCGAGGACAAGATATCGCCGATGCTGGAATCGGCCCTCGAGCACTGCGAACTGCTCGACCGCCTGGGATTCACGCAGTACTGCGTATCGCTGAAGGATTCTGATCCCCGGCTGGTCGTGGAATTGAACCAGCGTTTTGCAGCCGCCCGCCCCGACGTGCCACTGCATCTGGGCGTGACCGAAGCGGGAATGCCGCCGGAGGGAATCCACAAAACCCGGGCGGCGCTCGTCCCGCTGCTGGCTTCTGGAATCGGTGACACGATCCGCGTGTCTCTCACACTGCCCAACGAAAGAAAACACGAAGAAGTTCTTGCCGGCCTGCAAATCGTGGAGGACGTGTCGGCAGGTCGGGTGACGGTGGAACCCTGGATCCCCGGCCGACTCAATATCGTGAGCTGTCCGAGCTGTTCCCGTGTGGAGAACGCTGCTTTCGTGGAGCTTGCCGAGAAGGTGCGGGAACTCACCTCCTACGCGGCAGATTGCCCCATTACCATCGCCGTGATGGGTTGCCGTGTGAACGGGCCGGGCGAGACGGATGACGCCGATCTGGGGCTGTGGTGCGGTCCGAAGTATGTCAACCTCAAGCGGGGGCCAGTCAGCCTGGGCAGCTTCACTTACGACGAGATTCTGCCGCGGTTGAAACAGGAGTTGGACGCCCTCATCGCCGAGCGAATGGGAGTATCCTCCGGCGGGGTGATGACACCAGCGGAGGGGTCTGAAAAATCCCCACTTTTGTAAACACCGCGAAATGCGCGCGCAAGGTGTCGGTGGGGCACGCTTGTCGTGGCCGGGGCGACTCCACATATGGAGTGCGGGGCTTTAGCCCCGCTTTCCGCGCGGGACTTCAGTCCCCGCCCAAAGGCAATGGATGACCCAATGTCAAACGACGGACCCGACAAGCGGGTCCCTCCGAAGGATATTTCGGAGGGGCACGCTCGTCGTGCCCACAGAATGAAATGGGTCATCAATCGGTGTTCATCGGACCTGACAGGCACATCCCTCCGACCTGGTAGGGGCAATTCATGAATTGCCCTTACCG
>NZ_JACIYL010000325.1 GCF_014359955.1 Thermogutta sp.
ACCAGGCCAATGCGGAGAGGTCATCCCAGGGTCAGCAGACAGGTTCCCCCGAACCGCAACCGGGCAATAATCCTCCCGGCCTGGCACAGAACGGAAAAACGGACGATTCCGGATCGGGTGAATCGCAGACCGGTGGCCAACGTGGCAGCGGCAAAGAATCGCAGGGAACGAAAGACGGCCAGGCACAGTCGGGAAATATGAGTGGTACCCCACGACAACGATCGGAAGGTGCCACCACCCGTGAATCGGGCGACTCGTCGGAGCAAGGTGAGCGGCCATCGCACTCCGAGGAAGGAACCCCCGGCGGCTCGGACCGCCACCACGCCGGCGAACAGGCTGGCGCGACAAATCAAGATCAGTCACAGGGAAGCAATGGGCAGGAGCAACAGGCGGCGGGAGAGGGCACGACCCCTGACAGGTCCGATTCAATGGGGACGAGTGGGAAAGAAGGGAGAGCCCAGGGGGAATCTGGCACGGAGGGGACAAGCCGCTCGCAGGGAAACGGGACCGAGCAGACCGGTTCTGGAAAGCCTGGTTCGTCAGGAGCATCGCAGCAGGCCGGTGCATCCGGCAGCGGTGAATCCGCCGCAGGGGAAAAGAATTCGCAGCAGGGAGCAGCTTCGTCGAATCAGGGTGCGAGTGAGGGCGGTGCTCAACAGAAGGAAACGGCGGGCCACGGCGGAACCCCCAAAGCTGGTGGCACCGGCAGCGAGCGGTCGTCCGATGGAAACGCCTCGGAAGACAGCCAGGGGCAGGGCAAGATTGACGGGATATCAAATCCAGGAGACGCCATCGAAAGGATCCTGAAATACCTGGAACGCAGCGGCGGGACAAAGCCCGACGGCGCGGCTTCCGGAGCGCAGGATCAGGGCTCGCAAACGGCGGGTGAAAAAGATCGGCGGCCGGGCTCGGGAAATCAGGGGACGACGCCGGCGCCATCACCAGGGCAACAACCGGGTAACCAGCAGGAATCGGCGAATGGTTCGGCTGGGACAGCTTCAAACAGTCAGGTTCAGCCTAATCGTGATGCCCCCGCTGTCTCGCCCGGGCAGTCACCCCCTGCGGGAAACACCCCGCAGGTGACCGACTCTCACAACCAGGCGGGAGGTGGCGAGTCGCCTCCGCCGAGTTCCGGAATGGCACCGCCGCAGGGCGATCGGGCACCCCAACAGACAGACGGTCCTCCCAATACGGTGGCCAATCCGCCTCCATCGAACCAGCAGCACGGGGCCCGCAATCGCGAGGGCGAAAGCGGAGAGCAGTCCGGCTTGGGAGGTCAGGGAGGTGGTCAGCAGACGCCGGGCCAGGGAAGTGGCGCGGCGGGAAGTCAGTCTCCCGCTGACGGTCAAGGCGGAAATCCTACGCCAGGAGCCGGTCCGGAGACATCCGCCTCGGCAGGAAATAAGGTGAGCAGTTCCGGCGGGAGTTCGCAGGGCGGAACAGGTGCGACCGGCGATTCGAACCAGGGTGGTCAGGGAGGGCAGCAAAGTTCTGCTCAAGGATCTCCCGCGGCTGGCGGTCAACATGCGCCGAATGGCAGTCAGTCCGGCAGTGCCTCGCGCGGTGGTGGACTTCCCGGTGGTGGTTCAGGCGGTGGAGGAGCCTGGCCTGGCACCGAAACACCTGTTGATGATCCAAACCTGGAATTTGCCCGACGACAGACGGATCTCGTACTGCGGTATCTGGAGGACCAAATAGCCCGGCAAAACCCGGATGAAAACCTTCTTAAAGAGTTGGGCTGGACGAAGGAAGAAATGGCCCAGTTCGTGAGGCGTTGGCAGGAGCTGAAAAAGGCGGCGGAAGCTGACACCCCGCAGGGAAAAGAGGCGAAAAAACGGTTGAACGAGATCCTCCGTAGTCTCGGTTTGCGGCCGAGCGGCACCGAAATTCGACGCAATGACGAGCTGAAAGACACCGTGCACGGGCTGGAAGCCGGTCGCGACATCCCGCCCCCTCCCCAGTGGAGCGACTACTTCCAGGAATACCTCAAATCTCTCGGTGCGGCTCAGTAATCGCCCCGGGTTCCCTGTGAATCATCTCTCAAATACTGTGTTTTGAATTGGGTCGGCGACCATTCCCTGGTATGCTAAATACTTTCGAATCTCGGGAACGGGACCGCGCTCAACCCTTGGGGTGGCCGCTAGAATTTTGCTTTGCCCAGATCCACCCGGTGTTTCCCGCGGTTTGATGGGGCCGCATTCCCGCTTGAAGCACGGTCTGGACTCGCCGGGCGCATGATGGAAAAACGGTGGATTGAGAAGTGGAGTCAATAACGGTGTTCGGACTAGAAACCCCAGAACCACGGTATTTAACCCCGTTTAATCCACGCCAGATTCCCCACTTTTTTACAGACATTTTGATTGTGGGGGCCGGTTTGGGGGGACTCCGGGCGGCGCTGGCCGTTGATCCGCGGCTTAACGTTCTGATTGCATGTAAGGATGGCCGTGAGGGATCCAATAGCTGGCACGCTCAGGGCGGAATTGCCGCCGTTCTTGATCCGGAGGATGACCTGGAAAATCATGTGCGGGACACGCTGGAAGCCGGTGGCGGCCTGTGTGATGAGGCGGTCGTTCGAAGTGTCATCTACGAAGGTCCGGAACGCATCCGCGAGTTGATGGCATGGGGGGCGGAGTTCGACCGTGCTGGCGATCGGCTGGCTTTGGGACGCGAAGGCGGGCACAGCCACAATCGGATCGTCCATGCCAATGGTGACGCGACTGGCCGGGAAGTCATCCGTGTGCTGTATGATCGTGTCCGCCAACAGCCGAATGTGGATATCTGGGAGGATACTTTCACGCTCGATCTGCTGACATGGGAGGGGCGATGCCGAGGGGCCATGGTCTGGAATCACCGCCATGGTCGAACGCTCGTCTGGGCCAAACAGACGATTCTCGCCACCGGTGGTTGTGGCCAGCTCTATCGGGAGACGACCAATCCGGAAACAGCCACAGGAGATGGAATGGCGATGGCGTTTCGCGCCGGAGCAGAACTGCGTGACCTGGAGTTCATGCAGTTTCATCCGACGGTTCTCTACATCGCGGGAAGTGCCCGGCACCTCATCACGGAGGCCATGCGCGGGGAAGGTGCCCGACTGGTGGATCGGCACGGCTATCGCTTCATGTTTGACTATGATCCGCGTGGTGAGCTGGCTCCGCGGGATGTGGTGAGCAGCGCCATTGTGGCCCAAATGGAAAAAACGCGGCATCCCTGTGTCTATCTTGACTTGACCCACTTGGATGCTGCCCAGATTAGAGCGCGGTTCCCTGGGATCACGAAAATCTGCGAGGAATTCCGTCTCGATTTGTCACGGGACCGGATTCCGGTTCGGCCCGGCGCTCACTACATGATGGGCGGTGTTACCGTGGATCTCGAAGGCCGGACGACAGTGCCGGGTTTATGGGCCGCCGGCGAGGTGACATCGTCGGGCCTTCATGGGGCTAATCGGCTGGCCTCCAACAGTCTTCTGGAGGCGCTGGTGTACGGACGGAGAGCGGGGCAAGGGGCTTCTCGAGAAGCCCTGGAAATGCCCGACCAGTACACCGTGTTGCCTTTGGCCAATCCGCCGACCCCTGCTCCTCATGAACCTCTTGACCTTGTCGATATTCGCAATTCTTTGAAAAGCCTTATGTGGCGGAGCATGGGCGTTCGACGCATCGGGGATAAGATGCGGGAAGCTCTCGAGGATATGGAGCGGTGGTGCAGCTACGCGCTGCTCCGGCAGTTCACCCACCCCCAAGGTTGGGAATTGCAGAACATGCTCACCATCGCCAGACTGATGGTGCGAGCAGCGATCCAGCGGGAAGAATCGCGCGGATGCCACTACCGCCTGGATTTCCCCGAGCCGAAGCCGGACTGGCAAAAACGGCGGATCACTTTTCGGCGTCCGGAAAGCTGATCGGAATCGAAAGAGTGGCGGCTGCCAGAGCCGGATGCTCTTGATCGGCCGTCGCTGTGACACACCCCCACTTTACCTCTGTCAATAGGAACACGAACATGCACACAGGCGTGTTTCCTGGGGCACGACAAGTGTGCTTCTCCGATTCTTTTAGCGCAATCAGCTTGCCAGGCTCACATTCCAACATTTGGATGGCCCACTTCCTCGGACGCTTCCACGTCCTGGTTTCAGTTGCCGGTTGAACGGGAGGGGCCATTCATGAATGGTCCTTGTACCCCAGTGCGCCCAGGCCATCCGAGCGGTTTTTGCAAAAGTGGGATGCTTCGCGCCGCCACTTACTTGACACCGCTTCTCATTCGTGAATAATCGCACTCCAGGCAAGCATTCTGGGTGTAAACAGTCTGTGATAGGTGGGAGGTTCTGGTATGTTCAAACAGCGTGCGGTTCGGATTGGTGCGGGTTTTGTTCTGGTGGCAGTAGGATTTATTCTTGGCCTTGCCGCGCATTCACAATGGGAAAATCTTCAGGCGTCGGAAGGGAGCAAGGAAGCTGCCCCTAAGAAGGTCATGCGGGTGGGCCAGGTTATCGGACTGCGTCCGGAGAAAAAGGATTACTACATCCAGCTTCACGCCAACACCTGGCCGGGAGTACTGAAACGAATTCACGATTCAAACATCCGG
>NZ_JACIYL010000326.1 GCF_014359955.1 Thermogutta sp.
AAGGACTTCTGCCAGCGATGCAACGCTGGCACCTTTGGACGAATATTCGCTGTCCGGGAAACCGGCCCGTTCTCCCGCTCCGCTTTCAATACGCACGGAATGGCCCGCTTTAATCAGGCCGGGTACATTCGCGGGAACAACGGCGACCCTCTTCTCGCCAGGAAATCGCTCTCGCAATACGCCGATGATCATAGCTGCTGGAAACGCTAAAGGGAGCCGACATTTTGACAGGAAAGAACGACCATTATACACGAAACGGCTAGGCGGTAAATGAGGGCGGAACGCTCCGGCCGAGCCTCCCTGGGGACGCCTTGGGCTATGATTCGGAGCTCGTCACGCGGGCTTCCATAATGCGGAGCCGGTGTCTTTCGATGAGGACCCAAACCTGGTTGGTGGGGTCATTCTCCTCATCAGTATGTCGGGAAGCTGCTCAACGCAATGAAGCCGGTGTTCGATCGCGAACGATACGTCATTTCTCACGTGCCTGAGGCAAGCTGTCGAACTGGGGAAACTGCACTTACGGGAAATTCAGAATTTTGGGCTTGAGCGACCTCGACAAAAACGGTAGATAAGGAGGCACGACCGTCGCTGATCGCGGCAAATTTTTTGCCCAAAATCGCTCAAGTTGTACATTAGGAAAAACAGGCAAAAGAAAGAGAGAGTGGCGGCTGTTCCTCAAGTGGCGCATTTTCTGGCTGAATCAGCCGATGCACATGAGGGGTGATGCCGCTCCACGGTGGAGGTTGCATCCTGGGCGAGCCGAACGCTGGGACGACGTGGGTTGTTTCCTCGCCCCGGAGATTTGACTACTGGCTGGATTTCTCGAATTTCCCACGGAGGGGAATGCCATGGCCCTGGCGGCAAGACACGGTTTGGTGGGCGTCCTAGTTGTTTGTCTATCTGTTGCAGGCGGATGTGCCGCCAACAAAACGGGGTCCCAGTGGTCGCTCGCCAATATCAACCCGTTCAAGAAAACCCAATCTGCCGAACCCTATCCCCAAAAGCCGTCGGCATTTGCCAGGCCAAGCGCCGTGCCTGGGGATAAGCAAAGTCCGAGCCTTGCTAGCACGTCGCCGCAGGGTGGACCTCTCTATCCGAGCACTACTCCGCGGGTGTATTCTGGTGCGGCAAGCGGTCAGAGCGCTGCTCATTCTTCAAACGTGCAGCAGGCGTCCGGGAATTTGTCCAACAATCCTGGGCAAAATTCTTCACCATATCCCCCGGTGAATCGGTACGATCCCAACGCATTTGCACGCAGTCAGAATCAGACGGTCCAGGCTCAGCCGGTCGGCACAGCCATCGCGTCGGATAGCGCTCCGACTGGAATGGGAGGAGTCGCAGGCGCGTATCCGGCTCCCCAGGGCCCGGCAGGACCATCGACCCGGACACCCGTAGGGTTCGCTGTGCCAGCCTCCGGCTCGTCCGTTCCGGCGTACGGCGGGGGCCTCCCGGTCAGCTACAATGCGACGCCGTCTTCCGGAGTGCCAGGTGGTTCCTCTGTAACCGCACCCCCACAGCAATCGGCACCGACTGTGAAAAATCCGTCTGCCGGACCGTGGCCAACTTCAAGCTCAGCTTCGCCAAATTCGCCAAACAGCCCAAACGGCACGACGACTCCCTCAACCGATTGGAGCCAACTCGTAGGCGACCGCTACGCGCGGATGTACCGGCAATCTGCGCAAACCCCGGGCGGTAATGCGGATTCGGTAACTGGCGCGATCAACAGCCCGTTGGGGAGCACCAGCTACGTCCCAGGTGACACGGGTTATGTGCCCGGACGGACGCCCAATCCGCCAGGCAATATTTCCTACCAGCCGGGCCGGACCGGGTACCAGCCGCCGGGTGTTCCGCCCTATTCGCCGCCGTACGCTGTTCAGAACGGTGCGGGCATGGGGGCGGCGGCCCAAACGAGCGGTTCGGGGGCTGTTTCACCCATGTCGGGAGAATATCGGCCGGGCAGCACGAAGACATACATCCCACGCAGCACACCTGCGCCGACGAGCAGCAGCACTTCATCCACTCTCGGGACGCCGAACTCGCAAGGTACAGCTATGGCGACGACAGTACCTACCGCCTCTCCCGGCACAGAGGGAGAATCTTTCCGGCTCTAAAAACGGGACATCTGTGCCCAGCGCTCAGGACCGGGTACCAGCTTGCCGGTGCCGGCCGATGCCCGGGGCAAGTTTTCAGTTCTTCTCCTTCTTGAGCGGCGTCGTCCACAAATAAATGGTGTGTTCGCGCTGGCCTTTCGGTTTGAAGTGGATCACCTTGTCAGGAATGACGCCATCCATGTCGAAATCGTGGGAGACAATCCGGCTTCCAGGCTTAAGTTTTTCCAACTGCGGGATCAATTTCACGTTCAACTGCGGAAGCAGATAAAGGGTCACCACCGTCGCCTCACTCAGGTCGAGGGTGAAGATATCCTTTTGTTCGATCCGCACGAGATCCTCGACCCCGTTCTTGCGGACATTTTCGCGGGCTTCTTTGATTCGTTCGGGGTCGATATCGAACCCCACCGCCCGCACTCCATATTTCTTGGCTGCTGTGACAACGATACGACCGTCGCCGCACCCCAGGTCATAGACCACGTCACCTTTTTTGACCTGGGCTACTTCCAGCATTTTTTCAACGACTTCGTAGGGCGTCGGGACGTAGATAACGTCGGGAGTACGAATGAACTTTGGTTCTTCTTCCTTAGCGGCAGCCTTCTGACCGGACTTCTCTGCCGTGGCTGCTTCAAAAGCAAGCACCGCGGAAGACGCCGCCAACACACCCGCCAAGAGCGACAAAATCCACAGCCTTTTCATAAAGACCTCCTTCTCGACACGATATCGGGACGTGACACCCCGTTGCGCGGCCCAGTGCCGCACACTGCGGATAGGTTAATTTCCCCCCTCAATGAAGTAAAGTGGCCGTTTTGGAAAAACCTGGTGCCGAAATTTCGCAGGTAGAAGTTGATCCCCGTGCCCTGCCCGGTGTGCCAAATTGTGCGTCGACCTCGGGACAAATCTCGGAGTTGACACGGGCAGGGGCAGCCGATACATTGATAAACGAAGGCACTTATGCGGGAGTAGCTCAGGGGTAGAGCGCTAGCTTCCCAAGCTGGGGGTCGCGGGTTCGAATCCCGTCTCCCGCTCTTGTGTTTCGGTGTGATTCTACCAGATTACCCCCTCATAACCCCGCAACGGGGTTTTTTTCTTTTCAGCAAGATTCCGGTCGTCGCGTGGTGATCGCCTTCCAATCTGGGAATACTTCAGTGCCACCTCGACCTTTATGCACCTTTGTGCATAAAAGTTAACAACCGATACGTATCAGAGTTTCGAGTAACCCTCACTGGTGAAGGGACTCAATCATCTTGCGGAAGGCGTCTGCGTTTGCTGCCACCGTTTTTTCTGGCCCATAAAACTTGATGAAATAATTGAGACCCTCCTGCGATTCGATGACGGCACCCAGCATACGGTAGTTCTCGCGTGGGACGGCATTCCCCATCATAGGGCCTGAACTCTCCATGTAGGTTCCCGTTATATCGACGAGATGCACGCGGGTCCCTGCGATTTCCAGGGTTTCCTGTTTCACCTGGTCCGATGCTGCCTGACCCTGAGGATGCTCGAACTGGTTGATCCATCTCTGGATGTTTGCTTCCACGGATCCGCCGGCTGCCATGAAGGTGACGCGACCGTCCCGCGGATCACCAGCTACTGCCGGCACGGAGAACTCGTACTCGATCATGGAGATCGCCGGTGTCCGCCGCTGCCATCCTTGCGGAACCGTGAGCCGGTACTTTCCCGCCAGGACGATTTCTCCGCCGTCGGCCTTGCCATGTTCCCCCGCGGACTCGAGGTTCTCCGTACTGGGCGCCATTTGGCCGTGTTCGCTCGATGGCGGTTGTTGGGGACTGTTCGAATCCGTCGGGTGAACGACCACAGTTTTCTCCGGCCGAATGACGACTTCCTCCTGTGAAGCCTGTTGGCATCCCAGGATCGCCACTACACATACGCCGACGGTTCCGATGTTAACCCACACCGCTTTCATTGAGTGTCTGAGTTGACACATACCGCGACACCTCTCGTTCCTTTTCGATTTCCCGAAGACGACGCATTCCAGTCGAGATTTTCCAGCCACCGCACATTTCGTCGCTTTGGACGATCATTATTTCAGGTTGGATGCGAGCGATTTACCACCAGAAGTCGCTACTTGCCAACTAACTCGCGAAGGGCTTTGAGCACCTGCTCGTCATGCCCGTCCACCTTGACGTTTTTCCACACTTTTCGAATGATTCCGTGGGCATCGATGAGGAACGTGGAACGCTGAATTCCCATGGATTTCTTGCCAAAGCGTACCTTTTCTCGCCAGGCACCGAACATTTCGGCTACCTTGTGGTCGGTATCAGAAAGCAAGGGAAAATTCAGGTTGTACTTCTGGCGGAATTTCCGGTGGCTGTCCAGGTCATCCGCACTTACTCCGAGCACGACCGCACCGAGCTTTTCCATTTCCGCTTTCAGGTCCCTGAATGCACACGCCTCACGTGTGCAGCCTGGCGTGTCATCCTTCGGAGAGAAATAAAGTAC
>NZ_JACIYL010000327.1 GCF_014359955.1 Thermogutta sp.
GCGACTTTCTCCAGGCGGGATTGCTGACGGCCATGGCGGCCGGCGGCAGTGTGGGGGCGTTCTACTTCGGCTACGAAAGCACCATCGAAAAGCCCCTTCGCGTGGCCGTGCTGGGAACCGGCGATGAGGGTCAGGTCCTCATCGGGGCATGCAATCCGGAATTCATTGAAATTGTGGCGATCGCCGATATCCGGCCGTACAACATCCATCGGGCGTTCCACGGCGACTGGTCAAGTGAGGCGGCTATGGAAGCCCGACCGGGTCTCCTCAAGGTCTATGGTTGGAAGACCGAAGACGAGGCCCGAAAGCACATCAAGGTCTACGGCCATTATGAGGATCTGCTGAAAGCGGAAAAGGACAATATCGAAGCGGTGATCATCGCGCTGCCGCTTCACCTGCATGCCCCGGCCGCCATCGCTGCCATGAAACTGGGCAAGCATGTGCTCACCGAGAAATTGATGGGCCATTCCGTCCACGAGTGCAAGGAAATGGCACGAATGGCCAAGCAGGCCGCGGTCCATCTCGCGGTGGGACACCAGCGCCATTACAACATTCTTTACGAAAACGCCACCGACATGATTCGGCGTGGATTGCTGGGCGACCTCCACTACATCCGAGCCCAGTGGCACCGTGGAAATCTGCCAGGACGGGATAGCTGGGCCATGCCGTTGCCACCGGGCGCCAAGCCGGACGACAAAAGCCACCGCACCCTGCTTGACCAGCAGCGGCGATTGAAACAAGCAGTGGAAGAAGCTAAAAAGTCGGCTCGTCCGGTCACTGCCGAGATTGAACGTCTGGAAAAGATGCTGGCCCAGGTGGAGGCCCAGATTCGTGACCAGGAGATTATCGACAAGGTGAAGGAGTACGGCTACCAGGACAAAACCCTGGTGGCGGGAAATCAAAAATACTTCCGGCCTGCTATCGAAGAGCTCATTCGCTGGCGGCTGTGGGAGCGAACGGGCGGCGGCTTGATGGCGGAGCTGGGCAGCCATCAGCTCGATGCAGCCTCCATCTTCATCGCCGCCATGCACGGGGGACAGAAGCAACTGCCGCTCAATGTGGCGGCGGCAGGGAACCGCCCAATCTTTCCGCTCGACCGTGAGATCGAAGACCATGTGTACTGCATTATCGAATTCCCTGCACCGGGTTATGATCCTAACGATCCCGTGGGCAAGATGAAGAAAATCGCTGTGCAGTATGCTTCGATTAATGGCAATGGTTTCGGCGGTTACGGCGAAATCGTTTTCGGCACCAAGGGGACGCTGATTCTGGAACGCGAGCAGGAGGCCATGTTGTACGCGGGCTCCGACACCTCCGCCTCGGTGGGAGTGAGCCAGAACGCAGGTGGCCCGGTCCTGGACACCCAGGCCAGCGGTCCGGCTCAAAAACGGGCCGAGGGATTGGGCCAAATGGCCACGGCCAAAGTCAGCCGGGGGTATCGAGAGGAAATCGAACACTGGGCGTGGTGCATCCGCCGGAATCCCAATGCCTCCGATCCGGAAATCCATCCTCGATGTTATCCAAAAGTGGCGCTGGCCGATGCCGTCATCGCTTTGACGACCAACATAGCGGCACGCGAGGGACGTCGCATCGAATTCAAGCCGGAATGGTTTGATATCGACAGCGATGAAACCCCAGAAGGCGTCAAACCCGATCTGAGCCGCTATGCATGAGGTTTGATCCCGCCAGAGCGATTCGGAACCGGTTCGGGCTCTACACAAAGGCAACGAACGAAGCACGGCGTGGAGTTTTCCGCCGTGCTTCCTTTTTTTGGAAAACGTTTTGGGGACGGTTCTGTGGCCAGCCCCTCCCGCGAGTGCGTGACTTCTAAACTGCGTCCCCTGTATAATCAGCGATTCTGTCCATTGAAAAAAACATCTGCTATAGAACACGGTAGATGGGTGACCTGATGACCCGATTCTGACCGGCAGGCACACACCGGAGGAAGTCGCATGCAATTAGGGGCAATGAATCATCCGGCGAAGGACGTGGTCGAGGAGATTCGGTGGATCGCAGAACACGGTTTCGATTACATCGACCTCACACTCGAACCACCCGCCGCCGATCCGCGAACCCTGGACGTTTCCCGAGTCGCTGCGGCCCTTGAAAAGTACGAATTGCCAGTGGTGGCCCACACGGCCTACTATCTCTCCTATGCCACGCCTTTTACCACGATTCGCAAAGCCTGCCTGGAGGAGCTGAGTGTGGCTGTGGAGGTTGCCGGCAAGCTTGGGGCGAAACTTGTCACCGTGCACTTTTCCCGACCGCCCAAGTTTTTTTCCGAGGATGATGTTTTCGCGTGGCACCGCGAGATTCTGGCCCCTCTATGCGACCTGGCCGAACAATGCGGTACGGTCATCGCAGTGGAGCAGAGTCCATTTCCCCAGTGTCGGCAAATTGACATCCTGGAACGTCTGCTCACGGAGTTGCCGGGGTTGCGCTTTCATCTGGATGCCGGTCATGCCCGACTTGAGCCGCAGGGAGACCTTTGGGAGGAATACCTCACTCGGCTGGGGCGGTTTTTGGTGCACGTACATCTTTCCGAGAACGACGGCACGTGCGACCAGCATCTGCCGCTGGGAGCAGTACCCGGTCAATTCTGGCAGTGGCCGCGGCGGATCGCGCAGCTCCAATCACTCCCTTATGATGGTACGATCACCCTGGAGGTTTTCGCTCCAGAGCCGGACTACCTGCTCCTCAGCCGGGACCTTGTTCGCCGATGGTGGGACGAAGCGGGTGAACGACAGTCTGCAGCATGAGGGAACGCTGATTGCGGTCAGCGGGTGAAGGCCTCAGGGTTACACATAGGTCGCCAGATCTCTGTCCGTTTGCAGGCGTTCTCCGCGCATTTTCCGACGGAATTGGTGAGGAGTCAGTCCCCATTTTTTCTGGAAAACCCGAGCGAAGTAATTGCCCGATTGATAGCCGGAGGCTTCGGCCACATAGGGTACCGGAAAATCGCTTTCCAGGAGAAGACGCTCCGCCCGTTGCAGTCTCAATCGTTCGAGTTCTTCATGAATGGTCCGTCCGAGTTGGCGGCGAAAGCGAAGCTCCAGGCTGCGGCGCGACATATGGACGGCTGCCACCACGTCGTTGACGGTGATGGGCTCGGCGGCCCGATCGTGGAGAAACCTTAAAGCCGCCGCAAGATCGGGATCTTCGACGGCCACCACATCGCTTGATCGTCGCGTCACGACATAGAGCGCTTCGGCAACAATTTCCTGCGGAGGAATGTCTTCTCCTTTCATGAGTCGGTCGAGCAGGGCGGCAGCTCGGTAGCCGGCCGATTCGGCATTAAGCGCGACGCTGGAAAGGGGTGGATCGCTCAACTCGCAAAAGAGGTCGTCGTTATCCACACCCACGACGGCAAGTTCCTCAGGGACCCGAATCCCAGCCGTAAGGCACGCTTCCAGGACCTGGCGGCCACGGTCGTCGTTGCACGCCATCAGCCCGGTGGGCCGGGGAAGCCTGGCGAGCCAGCGCGCCAGTCGGCGATGTTCTTTTTCCCAACTGGTTTCCACCTCCGGATGTTCAGGAAGGGGATAAATCTCCACGGAAAACCCTGCTTCGGCGATTCGCTGGCAAAAGCCTTCCTGGCGTCGTTGCGACCACAAATACCCCGGCAGACCGACATACGCGAAATGTCGAAATCCCCGCTCGAGAAGGTGTTCCGCTGCGAGTCTGCCCGCACCGATTGAATCCGAATGCACCTGACTGAACTTGCGAAGAGAAGGATTGCGGCAGACCCGCGCTGCAGAGAGCCCCACCAGAATGGCGGGGAGTTTCGTGGCGAGAATCGCCCGCGCGACCTGGGGAGTTTCCACCCGAGCGATAATGCCGGTTCCGCCCCAGCGCCGCATGCGAGGGAGAGCCTGTTCGAGGTCGCCGGGTGTGATGTAAAAACCCCAGGGGCCGTGAAGCCGTCCGTACCGGATGACACCCCGGAGGAACTGTCGGCCGTAGCCGCGCGATGTCTCGATGAGGAGGGCCACACGGGGAAGCGAATCCCGGCTCAATCTCTTCTTCACAGCGCACTCCCGCTCTGAAATTGTGACCACGGGAATGATTTCCATCAGAATTGATACTGCCCGTACCTTTGCGCAATTTTACATCCGATTTGCGCATCTGTCGCTTGCAGAGCCCCCCGAGAGCAGTTATCTTGACAAACTATGTCGAAAGTTGTGGTGGGGCTCGTTCCCCAGGCGTCTGGAACCAAGAGAATGGCGGGGAGCGCGGACACAGCGCATTGGGGGTATCCCCGGATTGCTGTCCCCGAAGAAGCGAGGATCTATGTTCGAGGAATTGAGAGCACAGGTTGCCGAAGCCAACCGGCGCTTACCGGCCCTGGGACTGGTGACACTGACCTGGGGCAATGTCAGTGGGATCAGTGAGGACCGCCGGGCCGTCGCGATCAAGCCCAGCGGGGTTCCTTATGAGAGCCTTCGGCCAGAGGACATCGTGGTGGTGGATTTGAGCGGTCGCGTTCTGGAAGGGGAGCTCCATCCGTCGACCGACACACCAACCCATCTGGCGCTTTACCGGAGCTTTCCGGAGATTGGCGGG
>NZ_JACIYL010000328.1 GCF_014359955.1 Thermogutta sp.
CCGATTCCCCTTCTGCGGAAGCGCATTCCCTATGAAGCAATCACGCGAGTGGAAAAAGGTCGCACCACCTTACTGGACGGTTGGGGCGTTCACTATCGCCTTGGTTGGGGGTGGACGTACAACATTTGGGGTTTCGACTGTGTGAGAGTTTTTTGCGGGAAAAAAGTATACAACCTTGGCACGGACGATCCCGACGGACTCCTCGCGTTCCTTCAGGAACAGATCTCGTCACGGAAAAATGCGGAGCCGGCCTCCGACGCAGGAGACGGGACGGGAACTTCAGAGTAATCCACGTCAGTCCGGGTGGCGGGAACGACCGTCGCGCTCACGTCTTGGGGGCGGAATTCACCCACGCCGTCGTGTGGCCAGCTCGGGCGTCAGCGGGCAATCCGACATGGTGCCCAGGGATGAGAGGGGGATGAGATTGGTCACCGCTTGTCTGAGGTATGAGTGCGCCAAAAAACCAACGGGGAGGACATCCGTATGTAGAATACGGGAAAGGCGCCGGGCAGCACGCGGCATGGACCGTGGTTCCGGCCACGCCAGGAGCAGTCGGTCGCGGCGGCCCCTTCGGGGACTACCACACGGAGGGCAGGCCGTGGTTGGAAGGCAGACCAGTGAGGCGGGCAATAGAGGGAGAATCTCGGCTATTTTGCTTTAAGATTATTCGATCAGTGCGGGAGGAACGCCATGCGACGCTTGAAGCTTGTGGGGCTGGTTGTTCTCTTGGCGGCGGTCGCAGGGGTGGTCGTGGGCTTGGCGCTCGGCTGGGCCAGCGTGGAGTATCGTCCGTGGCCGGGATATCCCGTCTTGGCGGAGGCCCAGCCTGCGACATCTGCCACTGTTCAAACAACCGCCAAACGCGAACAGGAGGCTTCCGGGATGGCGGAGCCCAGGGTCGAAGTGCCGGAAGATACCTACGATTTCGGCAGGATTGAATCCAACTCGGTGGTTCGGCACGAATTTGAGATCCGAAATGTCGGGTCCGCCCCCCTGAGACTCACCAAGGGAGACAGCTCGTGCCGGTGTACCGTGCTCAACTTTGAGGAAGCCGAACTGGCCCCGGGCCAGTCGATCAAAATCGCTGTGGAGTTTAATGGGAAGGACTACGTCGGGCCGGTCACGCAGCACGCCACGCTGTTCACGAACGATTTACGAACGCCCCAGGTCAAACTCACCGTCAAGGCGGATGTCGTCCGCTCCATAAGGGTGGTGCCGCCGGAGATCATCTTCACGCGGGTGGTGCGAATGCAGCCGGCTGTGGGGGAGGCGAAGATTTACATCTTCCGTCAGCAGGCTGTCAAAATCAGTCAGCCGGAGTTGGCGTATCAGGATGAATCGGCGAATTATTTCAGTCTGGAGTTGTCTCCCCTTTCCGGGGGGGAACTGGCGGTTGAGCCGGGGGCCAAGACCGGGTATCGGCTCCTTGTCCGTATTAAACCAGGCTTGCCTCTTGGGCCGTTTCAACAGAAAATCCGCCTGCACACCGACCAGAAGGACTGCCCCGAGTTGGAGATCCCCGTTCAGGGCCGGGTGGAAAGTGACGTGAACATCGTGGGGGCAGGCTGGGATGCCTCCCGGGGAATCCTTCACATTGGTCGCGTGAGTCGCCAGACCGGGGCGGAGCGCCGGGTGATGCTGCGGTTAGCCGCCCTCCCTGATCAGAGCCTGGAATTCCATGTGGAAAAAAGTGTCCCGGAATTTCTGCAAATTACCGTCGAAACCGATCGGATCGTGCACAAGGATGTCACGATGCTCGTGCCCATCGTCATCAAGATCCCACCGGGAGCAGGACCTGCTAACTATTTCGGCCTGGACGAGCCGAACCTCGGGCGAGTCATCATCAAGACAAACCATCCCGATGCCCCCGAGGTGAAAATCCTCGTCCGATTTGCCATCGAGTGAATGTGATGTCCTTCCCTTCACCGGAGACAAGAAGGAGAACTGATATGTCACGGACTGGTCACCGCGGCATGGCGGCCGTCACGGTTTTCGCCGTTTCTTTTCTTGTTGGAATGGTGGTGGTCATCGAGTTGGGTTGCGACCGTTCGTCACCTCCCCAGACCATCACCCGGAACTCCCCGACTCCCGCTCCGGCAGCAGGGCACGGAGAGGACTCCGCATCCGCGGTGAGCGAAACCCCGAAGGTTTCAGAACAGAGGTCAGAGAAGACGGCAGTGCCTTCCA
The DNA here is from genome assembly GCF_014359955.1 of Thermogutta sp. Taxonomy (GTDB): domain Bacteria; phylum Planctomycetota; class Planctomycetia; order Pirellulales; family Thermoguttaceae; genus Thermogutta. The sequence continues at coordinate 2,188 of NZ_JACIYL010000328.1, forward strand.
GGGCGGCGCCGCAGAGTGATGCTGCCGCCTCCCCGCCGGCGGCAAGTTGGTTGAAGCAGCCGGAATCGCTCTCCGCTGCCCCGCCGGCGGTCCCCTCGGGATGGATCATCCCTGATGAACCATCAAAACAGCCTGCTGCCCAATCCCAAGAGGATTCAGAAACCGCTCCGCCTCGGGCGGCGCAAACTCCGGCGACTTCAGCTCCTGCTTCACAGAAAGTGGCGGGGCAGGGTGAATCGCGGGTTGACGGCGAACGTGCCGTTTCCAGTGCATCTGTTTCAGAGGTGGCAGCCGGGGGTGCCCTCCCCAATCCGCTACGGGGCGCCAGCCGCGGGAACAGGCGGTTGCCCACGTCACCGATGGAGTCTTTATCTGCGGCGCCATCCGTGCCATCCAATTCTGGTGCCGTGGTACCCGCCGTCCATTCTCAGGGGCAGTCTGTTTCTCCATCGGGATTCAAACGTCGTCTGGAGCGTCCGCCATTTGACCCCATCAAGGAAAACGGGCAATTCTTTGTGGGTTGGACGAAACCCCAGGTCGCGCTGGTCTTTACGGGTCGTCAGGACGGCTACTTTGAGCCCTGCGGGTGCGCCGGTAAGGATCGCATGAAAGGCGGTCTGAGTCGGCGACACACGATGATCCGGCAACTTCGTGAACAGGGTTGGCCCCTTGTGGTGATGGATGTCGGCGGACTCATCAAGGGTTTCGGCAAACAGACAGAGGTCAAGTTTCAGATCACCGTGGACGCCCTGCGGGTAATCGGCTATGACGCGATTAATCTGGGGCATAACGACCTGCGGCTGCCCGCCCCGCTTCTGCTCTCGGTGGTGGCACCCGTCGGCCAGAAACAGAGCGAATTCGTTTCCGCGAATGTGGCCTTGTTCGATTTTTCGGCAGATCAATGGATGTCCCGCTATCGGATTGTGGAGGCGGGCGGCAAACGCGTGGGCATAACGTCCGTCCTGGGGAAAAGCTATCAGCAGGAAATTCGAAATCCGGATCTGGCCTTTATGGATCCCGAAGAAGCGCTGGCCAAGATCGTCCCGCAGCTTAAGGCCCAGGCGGATATCCTGGTTCTGCTGGCCGACGCTGCCGACGAAGAGGCGTTTGCCCTGGTCAAAAAGTTTCCGGAATTCAATGTCCTGGCAACCACCGATGGTCCCGCGGAACCTCCCGGTTCTCCTCGCTTCGTGCCAGATACCAAGACACTCCTGGTCCACGTGGGGGAAAAAGGGATGGCCGCGGTTGTTCTGGGATTCTACGACAATCCCGATCAGCCCGTCGCGTACCAGCGGGTTATCCTGGATTCCCGGTATCCGGACTCACCTGAGATGAAGCAAATGATGGTGACCTACCAGAATCAGCTTGAGGCCCTGGGGCTGGCCGGTTTGGAAATCCGTCCGGTTCCCCATCCCCGACGCGAAATTCAGGGAGATTATGTGGGTTCAGAAAAATGCGCGAATTGCCACGAAAAGTCGTACCTGATCTGGAAAAGATCGGGGCACGCAAAAGCCTGGGACACGCTGAAAAACCTGGATCCGCCGCGAACGTTCGATCCCGAATGTATCAGTTGCCATGTCACTGGCTGGCACCCCACCCGGTATTTCCCCTATATCTCGGGATTCCTTTCTGAGAAGGAAACGCCCCAGCTCATCAACGTCGGCTGTGAATCGTGTCACGGACCAGGTGGGGAACACGTGGCGGCTGAAATGGGGAGCGACATCGAACGCCAAAGAAAGGCTGCCCAGGCGATGATCGTGACGAAAGAGGAGGCCGAGAATTCCGAGGTGCATAACTGTCGGAACTGCCACGATCTGGATAACAGTCCCGACTTCGATTTCGCCAAATACTGGCCCCTGGTGGAACATTACGAAAAAGAATAGTTCTTCCCGGGTGTCTGGCGGACTCCGTGGAAATAGGCCCGACTTCCACGTTGAGTAAGCATCCCAGTTGTATCCGCATCGTGCGAGGGAATGGAGAGCCCGGTTCCACCCGGGCCGCGGTGGTTTGCGGTGTTTTGCCGCGATTACGACAAGTAGTCCACTGGTAGGGGCCATTCCTGAATGGCCCCTACGACGCGTTGGCCTTTTCAGGAGCCTCCAGCCCTGCAACACCAGGCCATGCATCACGTTTCATCGGGCACGACGAGTTTGCCCCTCCGAAGGATTTCTCGGAGGGACGTGCTTGTCAGGTCCGTGATTTAACGCTTGATCATCCATTCCCATTCATCGGGCACGACGAGCGTGCCCCTCCGAAGGATTTCTCGGAGGGACCTGCTTGTCAGGTCCGTGATTTAACGCTTGATCATCCATTCCCATTCATCGGGCACGACGAGCGTGCCCCTCCATTT
>NZ_JACIYL010000329.1 GCF_014359955.1 Thermogutta sp.
GTGGGTGGAGCCCTCCGGAAGGGTTCTCCGACAGGAGGCGAAGGTGGGCGATAGTTACCTCGTTCTCGTCCGACTGGGTGACGCGCAAGCCAGAGCACTGGCCCAGCGACTGGAAAATGCACAGGCTACGGAGGAAAGCAAATCGCATGATTGACTTCTGGAATGTCAGCAAGCGCTACGGTGAAAAGCTCGCTGTCTCCCACCTTGATCTTCATATCCCCCCGGGAGAAGTCTTTGCGTTTCTGGGACCCAACGGGGCGGGCAAAACGACGACCATTCGCATGCTGGTGGGTCTCCTCCGGCCCACGGAAGGACTGGTCTCGGTGTGCGGGTATGATGCCACCGGGCGAGACCGGCTGGCAGCCTAATGTATCTGTTATGTGCCCGACCAGCCCTACCTTTATGACAAACTGACCGGTCGGGAATTTCTGGAATTTGTAGGGCAGCTCCGCGGATTATCGCGTCGCGAACTGGCGGCACGAATCGAGCGGGAAGTGGCGCGTTTTGAAATTGGCGATTTTCTCGACGAGCTGACCGAGACGTATTCGCATGGCATGCGGCAAAGGGTCGTCTTCGCGGCAGCCGTCCTCCACGATCCCCAGGTCATCGTGCTCGACGAACCCACCGTGGGGCTCGACCCGCGAAGCACCAAACTGGTGAAAGATCTGCTCCGCGAGCGTGCGGCGGCCGGCACGGCGGTGTTCATGTCCACCCACACATTGAGCATTGCCGAAGAAATTGCCGACCGCATCGGAATCATCCACCATGGGAAATTGATTTTCGTTGGGACAGTCGAGGAACTGCGCTCAGCCCGAGCCAGCGACCACGCTTCGCTGGAAGAGATATTTCTCCAGCTCACGGCGGAAGAGCAGCAGGGGACCAATTCTCATTCCGCCCCGGCCACCGAAACGTCGGTGGGCGACCTCGATATGACGCGGTCGGCAGTCGGTAACCCGGACCACGGTAGTTCGTCCGGGGAGAATAACGGCGATTCCCCCCGCGAAGTGAATCGGCCGTTGCACGAGTCTCCAAACGAGAGCCATGTGCTCGCAGCCAAGACGCGTCCAGACCAGCAGTGAGGCCTGTTGCCGATGGGTGGCGTGAGTATCTCTGAAAATCGATTGGCACCGATGGTCGAGGGAATGCGCCCCACGGACAAATCAGGGGAAATCCCAGTAACCCTTATTTCGCCGCAACGGGAAGCGGCCTTGTTCCGCAAGGTCCTCTTTCTGACGGCGCGGACACTGGTCAGGCAAACGCTCAGTCAGGCGTGGTTTCGGGTGTGGCTGGTCGTCATTTTGGGTGGCGGACTCTGGCTGGGGTTGCTGGGGCTTTTTGCGGAGGGGTTTCAATTCCTGGAAACGACGATCCCTTACGCGGACTTGGTCGAACAGACGGTCCGGTATGTGTTCGGCACCTTTTTCATGGCCCTCACGATCATGCTGATGATCTCTGGGGCGATCCTGCTGCACGGCGGATTGTTTCGCGCGCCGGACACCGCCTTCCTGATGACCCAGCCCGTCCGTCTGGAACGAATTTTTCTGATCAAATATGCGGAAACTGTCCTGCTCAGCAGTTGGGCCTTCATCATCCTATCCACTCCGCTTCTTCTGGGCTATGCCCAGGTCGTGAAAGCGGACTGGCCCTTTTACGTGGCAATGGTGCCTTATTTGGTGAGCTTTGTTTACATCCCGGCGGCCGGAGGAGCTGCCGTCTGTCTGCTCCTTGCTCGGTTTGTTCCCAGATTGCGACGAATGCTGGTTGTCGTGACCGTGGTGGTTGCCGTGGCAGGACTTTTCATCCTCTTTCAATGGATCAGTTGGCTTCCCCGCAACCAGTTTTTGAATGTTCAGTGGCTTGAAAGAACTCTTGACAGGTTGAGCATCACGCAATTTCGGTTGCTGCCCAGTTGGTGGCTGGCTACCGGTCTGCTGGCCATGGCGGCCGGTAATTATAAAGACGGCGTGATGTTTTTCCTCCTCATCCTGGCCAACGCGCTTTTCCTTCAATGGTGCTGTGTCCAGTTGGCGGGGAAGATCTATCAGCCCGCCTACCTGGCTTTAGCATCTCGCCTGGAAAAGCGCGCCATTAGACGCCGGAATCTGTTCGACCGACTGATTCTTGAAGAATTCCGCGGGATTCCCGCATTCGCCCGGCAGCTTATCCTGAAGGACATCCGGCTTTTCCGCCGCGATCCCGTGCAGTGGTCGCAGTTGCTCGTGTTCGTGGGGCTTTTGGTCTTTTACTTCCTGAATTTGCGCCGCTTTTACTATGAGCAGTTCTACTTTGCGTGGGTCAATCTTGTGAGCTTTCTCAACGTGGCGGTGGTGGCCCTGCTTCTGACCACGTTCACCACACGGTTTGTGTTCCCGCTGATCAGTCTGGAAGGGCCGCGCTTTTGGGTCCTGGGGCTGATGCCCATTTCGCGACGGGCAATTCTTTGGAGCAAACTCGGATTTGCTCTCGTTCTCTGCCCGCTCCCCTGTGCTTTGCTCGTCCTTCTCAGTGACGCCATGCTCAATGTGGAACCGTATGTGTTCCTCGCTCACCAGTGGGCCATGTTCCTGTGCTGTTTGGGCCTGACGGGCATCGCCGTGGGGCTGGGCGCCCGGTTCCCCAATTTTCGTGCATTTTCGGCCGCTCGCATTGCGTCCGGCTTTGGCGGGACGGTCAATCTCGTCCTCAGCACGGTCTTTATCGTTGTGATCCTCGTGCTGGCAGGGTTGCCGGTCCACATCCGCATGATTGCAGAGAGTTCATTCCTGCTGCCCACGGTAACCGCGAGAATCTCGCTCAACCCGCTGCTGGTGGCTTGGCTTACTTATGGCCCGGCGCTGGCTGGACTGATAACCCTGGCCACGATGGCCGTCTCGCTTTACGTGGGCATGCGGCATTTCGAACGCCTCGAATTTTGATTTTCGCGCGGTCGCCCAGGCGATCCGGATACCATCTCGCAACGAACCCCCCAATATGACGGGGTCCCCCATCGGTGGAAGGGTGCAAGCTCGGCCGTCTCGGTGATTGCCCGAGCACTTTTTCGGAACTTTCCGGGCGCCAGGATGTTTACAGTTTTGGGATGACATGACAAAAGGGAAAATGCGCGCACCTCGGTGATTTTTCGTAGCAAAGATTCGCAACCGGTTGTGTATCATGGAAAGGGGAGGCAGCTTTCGAAGAAGTGCGCTGCCCATGTCGGAAATGAGCCGGGCTTTCGGCTGCTATACTGTGCAGGATCGGGGATATGGCGATGCAGATCGCTGACATGTCATGGCGGGTCCGCGGTCGGGCCCTAACAAAGCGGATGACGCTGGTCATTGGGCTGCTTCTGGTACTTGCATGGAGCAAGGCTCCCCCTGTTTTGGCGGCTGAATATGAGGTGGTCGGGGCGCTCGCTTATGCGGTGGAACCCGACGTGGCTAAGGAAATTGGGCTGACCGAAAATCAGCTCAAGCAATTGAACGACCTCATCAACAATGCAGAGGCCGAAATCCTCACCACGCTTTCCGAGTTGAAAGACCTGTCTCCCCAGGAGCGGAGTGCGAAACTTGCGCAATTTCGCCGGGGAATCGAGGACCAGGGACTTGCCCTGCTAAGCGTGCAGCAACGGGCCAAACTGGAACAGATCCGGCTGAAGCGGCTGGGGGAGAAATTTTTTGCGGATCCCGTTATCGCAGAAAAACTGGGGCTGACGGAAGAGCAAAAGGCAGCGCTGAGCAAGGCGCTGGCCGAACGACCGGCCAACTCGGGATCAGGAGGAGCATCGGAAAACCCGGCGCTCAGCGTGCTCAACGACAGCCAGCGAAAAACGCTTCGAGCCATGCTGCTGGGAGAACTGGTGAAGTCTGAAAGTAGTGGCTCGCAGGCCTCGTCGGAACCTGCGGGAAGTCAGCCACAGGGAAGCTCTTCGCCGCAGCCCTCGGCGGCACCCCCGTCCGAGAGCACGCCGCCGGCGACAATCGCGGGAGAGCATCCCGCCGAGATGCCTGCCGAGGGACCTGCCACGGTCTCGCCGCCAGCCGGTGAGGCGTCCCAGTCCGAGACACCGGTTGGCGCCCCGGAAAGCACACCCGCTGCGACATCCGGCGCACAGCCAGCAGCCCCCGCTTCGGAGGCCACAGCCTCGGCGAGTCCAGCCCCGACGGCACCTGCTCAGCCCGGTCCGCAAGAGACGCCAGCCTCTCCGACGGCCCAACCGCAGGGTAGTGCCGGAAGTTCGGCCCCGCCATCGGTCAGCGCGACACCGGCGAATCAAGCGACGTCCCCGGAAACAAGCAGTCAATCTGTCCAAACAGAGGAGAATTCGGTCCCACCGGTTCCTGCCGGCCCCAATGCGACTCCTGCGGTATCTGCCCCAACCCCGACTCCGTCACCGCCACCGCCTGGAACGCCGATGCCAGCACAGGTCGGCACGGAAACGCGGGCGGCTCCCCCGGCAGCACAGCCGCCTGCGCCGACGCAGGAGAGTCAATTCCCGCAATTGCCCCCACGGGACGTGAAGTTGCGATTCAATTTCCGCTACCAGCCGTGGAAGGA
>NZ_JACIYL010000033.1 GCF_014359955.1 Thermogutta sp.
CCAAATGCATGCGCGAATTTGCGAATTTGCGGAACCCACTCGGGCAGCGGGCCAGCCAGCCGCAGACCAGCCAGGACAGAGACTTCGAACGCCGGGCCCGTCTTCATAGCGTAGATGCGGAGAATCTGGGGGATGCGAACCGGCTCCAACGGGTTGCGAGCCAGCCACAGTTCTGCACCCTGTCCAGAACAGAGTTCCACATGGGCCTGAGAAAATATTCGGACCAGGTCGGCCGCCAGTTCCGCGGACGCCCCGCTCGATGCGATGGCCGAGTAGCCCAGCCCAACCAGATAATCGCCCACATTCAATGCGATGGGTATACCCCATCGCTCGTGGAGCGTCGTTCGTCCATAGCGATAGCGGTCGCCGTCCTCGATGTCATCATGGATTAAAGAAGCCTTGTGGAAAATTTCTACCGCCAGGGCGATCCTCTGCACGTAGGCCGGGACCTCCGGTTGTGCATGGCCCGATAGCCTTGTCAACCTCCCGCCCACGATGGCGTCATACACTCCCAGCGTGATGAATGGACGATAATACTTACCCCCCTCTTTGAGATAGCCGTAGCCGATGTCCTCGGTGACACTCAGAGGGTCTTCAGCGGTATTTCCCGCACTAGCTGCCGCTAGTTGCCGCGGGAGGAGTTCCTCCGCATTGTCCCGAACGATCTGCACGGCAAGGCGCATGAGTGGCAGATAGGATCGCCCGACGGCAGTGCGCGGGACATATGGCGTTTCGATCATCTCGACAATCCAGTCCTCGTCGGTGGCCGTGTCCTGACAACGATCGACCAACAACGGGACGGCCATGCAGGGGATACCCGCCATCAAAACGCGTTCGAGAGAACGTTCCAAAGAATTGAGACAGGCTACCCCCAAAAGGGCGTCGGCTTCACCGCTGAGGATCAATCGCATCACAACGGGTGATCCCTCAGCAATGAGAATTCGGTATCCTTTTGCGCGAGCGATCTCCCCAAGCCAGCCCAGGCTGCATCCCCCGCAACCGAGGCACGCCAGGCCTTCCCGCGAATAAGAAGCCGCGCACAGGCTGGCGTTCCGCATACAATGAGGAAGCAGCAAGAGCCGTCTCTCGTAAGGGATATTCATCACTTGCGGCTGCCAAAAGGCCGAGCCAATGGCCACCATGGTCCATCCGAGATAGCCTCGGGGCAAATGGAGCCGCTTCAGCAAGGACTCAGCGGCTTTCTCAAGGCGCGACCGCGTAAGTGGCAGCGAATGATCGAAAGTGCCCGCTTCCCTGATTGCTTCTCGGCGGATCAGCTCCCGCACCCGCCTGTCCGCTGGGACAAGTTTGATGGTCGAGGAATTTTGGTGAGCTGCTGATTCGATTCGGGCATTTGCCACATCGTCGCGGTCTGCCATTCGTGCCTCGGTTTACCGGAAATGATTTCGGAGCTGAGCAAGGACCGTCATGTCGTCCTTAAAAAAATGTGTGTCTCCTCAACTGGCTAGTGACCCGTTGCCGACCGCAAGTACCGTCCCAGTGCCTCGACCGTAAAAATGAGCGGATACAGTTCTTCAAAGTACCAAAGCCGGGCAAAGTACAGGCCGATCGGGGTCGCCTGAGCCACCTTTCCTTCTTCCACGGCTTGCACAAGCCACATCGCTCCTCGGATTCGCGTCTCCAATGCGCCTGCATCCGGGAGGGCGGAGAGTGCCGCAACCGCCAGGGCTGTTTCCTCTATGGAGCCGGAATGATCCCGGTAAGCCACCTGGCCTGGTGGAGGCAAATCGTCGGTCCAGAACCCCCAACCCCAACTTCCATCGGGATTCTGATTGCCGGTCAACCATTGGATGGCCCGCCTCCAGCAATCCGTATTGTGGGCATCCATGTCTGCAAAAGCAAGTAAGCACCTGGCAGTGCCGTAAACGGGATTAGCCTCGCCCGGAAGCCACTCGTTTCCAAACCAGAGAGGTAACCAAAAGCCTTCCTCAGTTTGACAATTCACCAGGAACCGCATCCCCTTGTTCAGCGCCCGCACCAACCGTTCTCTGAAGACGACTCGCCTTTTCCAAAGCCGCTCAATGAAGCGGCGGAGCGGCGGTGCGAAGCGATCGGAAAAATCCAGAGATTGAAATTCCTCCGCCCCGGCGTCCAGGGACTTCAAGATTTTACTCCAACCGTGGAGTGCCCGCATGGCATGGGCTGTCAGATCGACAGCACTGCGATCAAACGGAAAGCGCCCCCAACCGCGGCAGAAGGTGGGCCAGCCCCCGTCCCGGTTCTGTAAGTCCAGCAGCCACTGCAACCCCAAAATGACGTGTGGCCAAAGGCGGGCCCTCTCTCGGACGCTGACGTGTGGCCAGATATTGGCCAGCGCCAACAGGGCACCGGCAGTATCGTCAGCGTCCGGCACTGCGCCCGTCTGGTCAGTCCAACCCCAGCCTCCCGGTGCAGCCCCGGTGAACGGGTGAATCTCCAGCCATTGACACCGCGCAAGCCATTCCAGGGAGACTAAAGGCAGAAACTGACCATTCGAGGTCGTTTTTCCAAGTTGAGCGGCGTGAACCGCGTTCATCGTGAGTGTGGTCAGCCATGTTGCAAGGTCAACATCGACGGGCCAGCTCCCGTCTTCCCGCTGATTGCGAAGCAGGAACTCCAGCGCTCTGGCTGCAATCGGGTGTTCCGCCAGCCCCGCCGTGATCAGGCACATCGCCACAAATGACGTGAGGGGAATCGCCTCGAGATAGCCCCCACTGCCTGGCTGCATACTCGAGGCCACCTGGAGACACCGCGATTGAACCGCGTCGCGAATCAACCGAACAGGCGGAAAAGAGCTTGGACACTTTTTGTGGCGTGCCAGGCCCACAGCGACCAGGGCGGGAATCGCATAGCTGACAACCGGCATTCTGAGGAAGCGGTACAAGGCGCGGGGAAACGCAGCCAGTTCGAAGGGAAGTTGAGGCACCTTTTCCCAGGGGAAAATCCCGGCAATCGCACAGTTGGTGAGGATCGGAGCGACGAACGTCTGGTCAGCCCCGTAGCGATCCCTCAGCCCCTGTAATTCACCCTGAGACTTGAGATACGCTTGAGCCGCCGCGAGAACTTCCCGGCAGTATTCTGCCTGGCCCGCCAAATGGATAGCGGCTGTGGCAAGATAGGTTGTCGCGATATTGGATCGGGAACGCTCCGTATCCCCCCACCCTCCATCTTTTTGCTGGGTTTTCTTGAGGTACTCGATACCCGTAGAAATAGCTTTGTCGAGGCTGGCCGTGTCCGCAACCGAGATCGTCTTTTGGGACGCGTTTTGCCTGTAAGCTGCCAGGGCGGAAACAGCCGTGGCGGTGGCCAGCGGAGAAGAACACAGATGCCCGCGCCAAAACCCATCTAGCGAGCGCCTGGCGAGCAAGAGATCCCAGACAGACTGGAGAGCGCGTTCGATCCGAGCCACCGTCAACGCGTCACTCATAACCATCCCGAATTCGCACAGTTACCCGTGGGCACGCGGCTTTTGTCACTCTCCGGCTGACCCAAGAAGCACCACGACACCTCCCCTGGGCCCCGTACAAACAAATCCAGCCTTCACCGCACAGCGTTCCATACACGCCGATTGAGCGTATTATAATCGGCAGAGATGTGACGTCTGCCGGTTGACAGACAGTTCGCGATGACATCCCACGCCGCTTGATACAAGGAAGTGGGGCCATGATACTTCCGCGTTTGTTATTTCGGGCAATGACGAGAGTTTCTCCCCGCAATCTGTACAACGCCTGGCGATTGTGGCTCGTACCCGGTATTGCTGCGCTGCGGAAATTCCGGGAAAGGCAGGCCAAAGGGGAATTCTTTCCGCCTTTTTTCTTCATCGCCCTGACCGATGCCTGTAATCTCCAGTGTCGGGGATGCTGGATCAGCAGCCAGGGGAAACCTCGGCAGCTAACGGTGGAGGATGTCACCTCGCTTATCAATTCAGCCAAAACTCAGGGGAACCGGTTCTTCATTTTGTTGGGGGGAGAACCGTTTCTTTACAAGGATCTTGTCACGATCTTGGACACCAACCCGGACTGCTATTTTCAGATCATCACCAACGGTACGCTCATTTCGGAGGAGAGCGTCCAGCAGATCGCTCGCGTGGGAAACGCCACTCTCCTTATCAGCGTGGACGGTTTTCAGCCGGCGAACGATTTTCGTCGGGGGGAGGGAGTGTTTGAGCAAGTTGTCCACGGCATGAAGTTGCTCAAGGAGCATCGGGTCTTATTTGGCATCGCCACAACATTGACCTCGACCAACTGGGAAGACGTGTTGAGCCGAGATTTCGTTCGCTGGGCGGATTCGCAGGGGGCCATCTATTTGTGGTACTACATCTACCGACCAGTCGGACCCACGCCCACACCCGAACTGGCCCTGAGCCGTGAGCAGATCGCTGCGGTTCGCAGGCGTTTACTCGCGCTGCGGAAAGAAAGTCCGATCATCCTGATTGACACCTATTGGGACGCTGCGGGACGCGCTGTCTGCCCGGCGGCAGCAGGCTTGGGTTATCACATTGGACCTGCCGGAGATATCGAGTTATGTCCGCCGCTTTCCTTTGCCACAGCAACCATCCGCGACAACAATGGCGACCTTGTCCAAACGATCCAGCAAAACAGTCTCCTCAAAGATTTCCGCCCATTTGTCCACTCCCATACTCGCGGGTGCGTCATTCTTGAGCACCCCCAGGAACTGATCCAATTCCTGAGAGATCACGGCGCCCGGGATACGAGCGGCCGGGATGCATATCATGAACTCGGCCAGCTTCAACCGCGTCCCAGTCATCACCTGCCCGAGGCTGAAATTCCTGAGGACACGTGGCTGTACCGCTGGCTCAAGAAAAATCTCTTCTTTGGCCTGGCTGCGTACGGGTGATCCCTCGGGCCTTCGAAAAAGCCGTTATAATGCACAAAAGTGTCCCGCCTGGGCCGGGCCCTCCGGTGGGTCAAAATTTATCTACGAACCGTCAGGGTGGTATGCGGATTGATCAGCATTGTCGAGAGGGGAGACATCCATGATCGTTTACGTCATTCGACACGCATGGGCGGAAAAACCTGACAGCTCACGCTGGCCTGATGATAGCCAGAGGCCCCTCACCGAGGAAGGAAGGCGTCGCTTTCGCCGCTTTGCCCGACGACTCGTCAAAAGGGGCCTTAACATAAGGTTGATCGGCACCAGCCCTTATTTGCGATGCGTGGAGACGGCCGAAATCCTCATGTCCGCTACCCGGGAAACGGTGTGCGTGGAGGCGGTACCGGCCTTGTCTCCGCAAGGCAGTTTCGACGAATTGATGAACTGGCTGCAAAAGCACGCGTCCGATCCGAAACAGAATATCGCCCTGGTCGGCCATGCTCCCGATGTCGGCGAACTGATCAGCCGGCTCGTCGGCGGGGGAAAATTCGACTGCGCCAAGGGTTCCGTGGCAGCCATCGAATTTAAAGAGCAACCCAAGCCGGGCGAGGGAGAGCTCCTTTTCCTCGTCACAGCGGGCCTGCTCAAATGCTGAAGCCCAAAGCCCATTGCACGGGGAAGGGCGAAAAGCGTCTGTCTTTTCGCGTAACCTGACCCGGGAGATAATGATCGGAAAGGGGCGCGGGCGTGAGGGGTCATGTCCTGAACAGCCAAGACCACGGAGAACGTCGCGGATGATTGCTACCTTCGAATACATCGAGCAAATCATCAACACATGCAAAAGAGCGGCACAGGCTAATCTGGAGACACCCAGCCGTCAGGGCAATCTCATCATGCTGACGTCGCAAGATGGCACCGACGTCATGATTACCGGCGATTTGCACGGCCATCGACGCAACTTCAATCTCATCCGGCGAATCGCCGCTCTGGACAAGAATCCTGGCCGACATCTCGTCATCCAGGAAGTGTGCCATGGGGGCTTAACGTATCCCGACGGCGGCTGTATGTCGCACACTGTGCTGGAAGACGTGGCCAAATTGAAAACCCAGTACCCCGATCGAGTCCATTTCATTCTCGGCAACCACGAGCTTGCCGAAATGACTGATTACCCCATCCAGAAGAACAAACAAATGCTCAATTTTTTATTCAGGCTGGGTATTCAGCATGTGTATGGCCCGGCTGCCGATCGGGTCCGCCAGGCCTACATCGAATTTATCCAGACCTGTCCCCTGGGAGTTGTTATACCAGGAGGTGTGGTGGTGACTCACAGCCTCCCTGAAAACGTGGACAGGCAGGGGTTCGACGTGAGCGTTTTCCATCGCCCCTTGGACATTCTGGAGTTTCTCGAGCACCGCAGCGTCTTCCGTTTGGTTTGGGGACGTGACTATCGAGAGGAAAACGCCGCAGCCTTCGCGCGACTCCTTCACGCCAACGTTCTCATTCACGGTCACGAGCCCTGTCCGGAAGGATACGCGGCACCCAACAACGTGCAGATCATACTCGACTGTTCGGCTGAGAAAGCCGGATATCTGATTTTGCCGCTGGACCGTCAGGATCCGTGGACGCATCAGGAAGTGCTGGCCCGCGTGAAACTTTTGGGATAACAGGACAAGCTTGCGGCGCCGCCGCGGCGGCCAGTCGTCTTGCCTGCCGCATCGATCCCACCAGCTTTCTTGTGTGGCATGATCCCCTTTTGTTAACTTTTCTTTAACTTCGCTCGCCGGTCTTTTCGATTCCTCCGATCCGCCTAAAATTCAACCGGTCCGACGCCGGAACGATCCGGCACGTGGAAAAAACTCGGTTTGAGTACGCTGTCACTTCATGCTTGGGAGGTTCCACGCCCATGGTTTCCATCTCACGTCGTGATTTGTTGCGAGGACTGGGTGCCGCTTTCGGAGCTCTGTTCGCGGGCAGGGCTGTCAGCACAACGGCGTCTGTGCAGGAGGCATCAAACCCGGGGACATTTCGTTTTGTCCATCTGACCGACATTCATGTGCAGCCCGAACTGAAAGCCGCTGAAGGTATGGCGGCGTGTTTGCGGCACGTCGCCCAATTGGACCCGGCTCCGGACTTTATCCTTACCGGAGGCGATCTGGTGATGGATGCGTTGGAACAAGACGTCCGGCGGACGACGCTCCTTTTCGATCTTTTCACTCGGGTGCTGCGCGATAACACAAACCTGCCGGTTCACCACTGTATCGGCAATCACGACGTGTTTGGATGGGGCAAAAAGCACGGGGTGACACCAGAAACGCCTCGGTACGGAAAAAAGATGTTCTGCGAGGTTTTCGGCTACGAGAAAACGTATTACACATTTGACCACAAAGGCTGGCGATTCTTCGTGCTCGACAGCGTCCAACCGTCAGAAAAACTCCTCTATGAAGGAGGACTTGACCCCGAACAATGGGAGTGGCTGGAAGAGCAACTTCAGAAGAAACCGGCCAACATGCCCGGCGTTATCGTGAGCCATATTCCATTCGTGACTGTGACCGTCCTGCCAGATGCCGTACAGGACTACCAGTTCCGCATCGGGGCGGCCAGCCTGTGCAAAGGTGCACAAAGGGTTTCGTTACTGCTCCCCCAGCACAATGTACGTTTGGCACTTTCCGGACATATTCACATGGTTGACGAGGTCGAGTACCGCGGTGTCAAGTATGTGTGTGACGGCGCCGTTTCCGGTCGATGGTGGAAAGGGGCAAACAAAGGGTTTCCCGAAGGATATGGCGTCTTCGATCTCAGTCCTGATGGCTCCGTGAAATATCAATACGTGACATACGGCTGGCAGGCCGTTCAAACCTGATTGCCGTCACCAAATACCCTCGTTTACGGCACCTGAGGCTCGCGCCATCTTGACCACGCCCCCATCAGCAGGGTGGGGACGCGGTCATAACGTCTCCAATTAAATCAGCCCGCGGTTTTACGAAAATCCGGCTCAACAAAGCGCCGAAGTGCCTGGAGCCTTTCCGGCTGACAGGAACCCCTGATGTCCTGTTTTTTGGGACAATTGGGTTAAAAGGACTACGGGGTCATGTGATCGGACTGGGCGGTTTCAAGAATCGCTGGTAAACCCGTGGGCCCCCGAGAACCGCCAGCAGATAGGCAGTGTCCGACTCGCACCACCAGCCGAGGCTTGTGCGACTGGTTTGCAGTTGCGGGAAATACGGAGGAAAACTAGGAAAATCGGGCAATTTCACATTGAGCACAAACAGCGAACCACGTTCCCCGCTGGGCTGTGTGATGTCAAAGACGACCGCCGTGTTCGCCATAACGGTAACCTGCCGCCACGTAATCGTGCTGCCCAGATACAAACGGATTTCCCGACTGAATCGGGCTCCCGCCGGTGGCGGATTTGAATTGAGCGATTGACCGGTACCGAACTGGTCGAGCGTTTGCTCGAAAACCCGCGCCACCTCATTGGCGATCTCGACGGACGATAGCGGTTTCGTTCGCTTTTGGTTCCGCCATAGCCACAGGCCCACACCCCCAAGCACGCTGGCACAAATGGCCGAAACTCCGGCGGCGACCCAAGCGCGGCGGGACATTCGCCGCCTCGGGTTCGTCCCTTCTCCACAGTACGCTCGCCCTGCATGGCCTGCTTCGGGCTCCGCGGTATCCAACGTAGCGGAACCCTCGCTCCCAGTGCGAGACATACCTTCCAGCTCGCTTTTCAGCCGGGATAGAATCCGCTCTTCCAATCCCCGCCGCGGTGGAATGGCTTGGAGCAGGCGAGCAAGATCCCCATCACACTGTTGCACTTCCTGCCAGACGGAAGCCAACTCGGGTTGGGATGCCAGCCGCTTCTGGAGTTCCTGCGCCAGCGGGTCTTCCGGAGATCCCTGGTGCGGTCGCAGACACTCAAGCAGTTCCCGATCGGAGATTTGTTTCGGATCCCAATCCATCGAGTATTATAGCGCTTCTGTGGATTTCTTGAGACTATTTCCGGCAAATTTCCTTGACTCTTAATGATCACTGTCCTGTCGGGTCACCGCGAGTACCTTTTTTCGCAGCGCCTCTTTTGCCCGGGACAGGCGACTCATGACAGTTCCAATAGGAATCCCAAGCTGCTCCGCGATCTCTCGATATGATGCTTGCTCAAAATAAAACATCAGCAGAATGACCCGTTGATCGTCGGAGAGTGCGTTCAGCGCATTCTGAATCAATTCGCAGTCCACCTCATCGTCGCCCGAATCCAACGCCATGATCTCTTCCGCCTGGTCGCCGAGGGGGTGTGCGACCATTCCCTTATTCCGGCGATGCCGGACCAGGAACTGATTTCGGACGATCGTCAACAGCCACGATCTGGCCAATTCTGGATTTGCGAGCTGATGGATGTTCTTGACCGCGGCCAAAAAGGTCTCCTGAGTCAGGTCCTCGGCATCCGCCGCTGAGCCCGTGAGCCGGTACGCATACCGGTACACGTCCTGCGCATACCGTGTCACCAGTTGCTCGATCAAAGGCGGCACCGAACCCTCGGCCATGACTCTCGTCCTTACAGATGATGCGCCCAATCCCGCCATTATTCCTTGGCCCTATTATCCCGTTTGAGATGCCAGAGGAAAACAGGCGGCGCAAATCTCTTTTTGGTTTTTTGTGCCCATTGCCCGAGAAACTGTGGTAGCGTCCCAAAATTCTCTGGAATAAATTTGGGCCAACACGCATCCATACCAATATACGCCTGCCGAATGGTGGTGGGCAGGTCAGGAGGGTTAGGTGTCTTTTAATGAAAGGGTTTACCTCATGAAGCGTTTGGCTGTCTTGCTTGTGGTCTTGGGTTTGAGCGGCTTGTTCGTGGGTTGCCAAAAGAAGGAGGCAGCGCCTCAGCCGACAGAGAAACCTGCTGCCACCTCTACCGAACAGACTGGTAGTGGAGAGCAGAGTTCCACTGAACAACAGGCGCCGGCGGGCGAGCAGGCCCAGGGCAGCGGTGAATCCAGCAGCCAGGGGAGCGATGCTCAACAGTAAGGTATGGTTCAGGACAATCGATGAGTTGCTGGTTGTCATGAGTGGGGAGATTTGAAACTCCCCCGAGACCAGAAGTCAATGTGCCCACCCCTGCAGCAAACTATCTGCAGGGGTGTTCTTTGTGCCGAAGGTGTACCGAATTAAGAGCCCCCTTTCACCGTTTTCGACGACGGGATCCGGTGATATTGATCCCCGGTGAGGGATGAATCGTGTTTCGTCGAGGCCCTTTCCGTCCCCGTTTGACCGCAATCAATCGCACCTCATCGAGCGGTTTGCCAATCTGTTTCCGCAGTAACTGAATCCGATCGCGAATGGCGGCCGCCCGCTCGAATTCGAGGGCCTCCGCCGCTGCCATCATCTCGGCCTCAAGTTCTGCAATGTATTCCTCGGTGACGTACTCCACCTCATTTGTGCGTCCTACCATGGCGTTAGCCCGGGCGTGAGCCTCCGCCTCGGCTTCAATGCCTGCCCGAAGGTTCTTGCGCACCGTTTCCGGGGTAATTCCGTGGGCCTTATTGTACTCTTCCTGAAGCTTCCGACGGCGCCGCGTCTCCTCGACTGCCCGCTGCATGGACTCAGTAATGCGATCTGCGTAGAGAATAACCTTCGCATTGACGTTTCGGGCGCACCGCCCGATGGTCTGTATGAGCGACGTCTCACTGCGCAGAAATCCCTCCTTGTCGGCATCCAGAATCGCGACAAGGGAGACCTCCGGCAGGTCGAGCCCTTCCCGCAGAAGGTTCACCCCTACGAGCACGTCGAATTCCCCTTTTCGGAGATCGCGCAAAAGTTCCACCCGCTCAAACGCGTCGAGCTCGCTGTGGAGCCACTTGCATCTGATGTTTTGCTTGGTCAAATAATCCGCCAGATCTTCCGCGAGACGTTTGGTGAGTGTGGTCACCAAGGAGCGTTCCCCCTGAGCCGCCCGCTCACGCACCTGGGCAATGAGGTGGGGAATCTGATTTTTCGCCGGAACAATTTCCACCTCGGGGTCGAGCAATCCCGTGGGCCGAATCACCTGCTCCACCACCTCTCCCCCCGCCTGTTCAATTTCATACGGCCCGGGCGTTGCCGAGACGAAGATCACCTGGTTGATTTTCTGCTCCCACTCCTCGAATTTGAGGGGCCTGTTGTCGAGGGCACTGGGCAGTCGAAAACCGTGCTCCACCAGCGTCAATTTGCGACTGTAATCCCCGCCGTACATCCCACGGATTTGGGGAACTGTCACATGGGACTCGTCCACAAACAGAAGAAAATCGTCCGGGAAAAAGCTGAAGAGGGTTTCCGGTGGACTTCCCGGCGGCCTTCCCGCCAGGTGGCGACTGTAATTCTCGATTCCGGGACAGTATCCCACCTCCTGCAATAACTCCAGATCGTACCGGGTCCTGGCGCTGAGCCTCTGCGCCTCCAGAAGCTTTCCTTGACTTTTCAGTTCGGCCACCCGCTGCTCCAATTCCTCTCGAATACTCTGGATCGCGGCCTGGATGCGAGACTCCGGAAGCACAAAGTGCTTCGCCGGGTAGATGAATACCTGATCATGCTTTTGCAGCACCTGCCCCGTCAGGGGATGGATGGAAGCAATCTGCTCCACTTCATCCCCCCACAATTCGATTCGATAGGCAAACTGCTCATAGCTGGGGAAGACCTCCACGCAATCTCCACGGACCCGGAACCGCCCTGGCTGAAACTCGAAATCGTTGCGTTCATACTGGATGTTGATCAACTTCATGAGGAGCTGGTCCCGATCGACGATCTGGCCCCGTTGCACACTGACCATCATGTTCCGGTAGTCCTCGGGCGATCCCAAGCCGTAAATGCAAGAGACGCTGGCCACAATGATGACATCCCGGCGTGTCATCAGCGCGCTCGTCGCCGCCAGCCGAAGGCGATCAATCTCTTCGTTGATGGAGGCATCCTTTTCGATGTAGATGTCCCGTTGCGGGATGTAGGCCTCCGGCTGGTAGTAGTCGTAGTAACTTACGAAATAGTGGACGGCGTTGTACGGGAAAAATTCCTTAAACTCCGCGTAAAGCTGTGCGGCGAGGGTCTTGTTGTGGGACATGACCAGGGTCGGTCGCTGGGCGAACTGGATCACGTTCGCCATTGTGAACGTCTTTCCCGACCCGGTAACACCCATGAGCACCTGGGCCCGCTTTCCCTTCCGCAAACCCTCGCAAAGGGCAGCGATAGCCTTGGGTTGGTCCCCCGCCGGTTTGAAGGGGCTTACGAGTTGGAACATCGTCGACTCCTACCCCGTAGATAAAATACGGATTGATGTGGTGAATCGTCGATCAACAATACGGCATTTCCCGTTTGTGGGCCGTACTCGCCATTCTGCGATCCGGCTTGAAAGGGATCAGCGAGATAACGGCATCCTTCTGTCATTCTATCGCAGCGCCGCGGCAATGCGGGTGTTCGATTGCCCCCTGGGACGGATCCACCTAAAATGGGGTAGATGGGAGTGGAATCCATACTGAAAATATCCCAACGCGTGCTATGGACGACGACATTTATCAGGAACGCATCCTCGAACATTACGAATCCCCCTACCATAGAGGGAAGTGCCCGGGTTGCACGCACTGCCATGAAGACCGCAATCCGCTTTGCGGAGATGTGGTCCGGATGGAGCTGCGAATTGTGAACGGGGGAAAGATCGAGGACATCTACTTCGACGGGGAAGGCTGCTGTATCAGCCAGGCAGCCGCCTCGATGCTCACAGAGCTCTTCGATGGAAAGACCGTAGAGGATGTGAAAAACTTCAGCGCAGAAGACATGCTGCGCTACTTTGGACCGCGATTGACACCGAATCGCCAGAAATGCGCCCTCCTGCCGTGGCGCGTTCTCCAGGCCGCCATTTATTCTCCGTGTGCCGAGTCCCACTTAAACGGCGGAACCACCCACACCCTGCCAACCCAATAGCTATTCCCGATCAGGGCGACCGCCTGGTTGCGGGTCGGCTTCGGAAAGGTGAAATATCAGATCCTCTCTGTGGTTTGCTTTTCAAACCGGTGTGTCTCCCTGACCGCTATCGGTGATCGATAAGAACGCGAAAAATGCGGGGAAGGGCTCACGGGCTTTTTCAACTGACGCGCGGGTAACCTTCTGGTGGGTTAGTCTCTCTTTCTCCCGCCGCTACAATTAAACAACGTACCTCTCCAACATGACGAGCGGGCTTGGGCCAGTCGAAGAGTGGGTTTGTGGATCGTGTCGGGTTTGGGAAAACCCCGATGTCGCCCAGACCGACACCCTCCGCGACGATAAAAAACGCTTTTCGGCGGATCCAATTCATCC
>NZ_JACIYL010000330.1 GCF_014359955.1 Thermogutta sp.
GCAAGCTCACCCCGGCCAACTCGCACAGCGTGGGCAGCAAGTCGACACCACAAACGACGGTGGTATTATTCACAACACCACCGGGAACTTTAGCGGGCCAGCGTACAATGAAGGGCACCCGGATGCCGCCCTCGTACAGGCTTCTTTTGCGACCACGAAGCGGTCCAGCGCTTCCATAAGCCGACCATGAGGCGTTTGCGATATCAATATCCTCCGGCCCGTTGTCGGAGGAGAAAACGACGACCGTGTTCCGGGCCAGGCCGAGCTCGTCCAGAGCGACGAGCAGCCGCCCGATCTGACGATCCATTTCCGTAACCGTGGCAGCATAGACCATAAAGGGACTGGTGAACCCCTCGGGCACCCGACGGCGGAAGGGCGCCATTTGCTCCGGGGACGGTGCCAGTGGAGCATGGGGGTCATTCAGCCATAACTGGCAGTAGAACGGTTTCCCCGAGACACCACGCAGGGCCTCGATGGTGGCGTCAACGAGTTCCCGCGCGGCGACCGGCCGTTCCTGGATGCTCCAAAGATTTCTGTCTCCTTCCTGACAATCGATCCATCGGGCTACGTCAAAACCGTACACTTCCAGCCCGCTGCCCGCCGCGGGTGGACGCCCCAGGTGCCATTTACCTACGTGGATCGTTGTGTAACCTGCCGCTTTCAAAAGCCTGGGCAGAGTGGGAACCTGGGGATCCAAATAATTGACCATATCTCGGGCGGCGTTTTGCTCCGGTGTGGCTAGATGACCATGAATCCGCAATTCCGCCGGATAGCGCCCCGTCATCAGAGCTGCCCGGCTGGGTGAGCACACCGATCCTGCTTGATAGTACTGCGTAAACAAAATCCCCTCTTGCGCCAGCCTGTCTAGGTTAGGGGTCCGAAAGTGCCGGTTCCCATAACAACTGGGATCACCCCAACCGAGATCGTCCGCCAGTATGAAGAGAAAATTGGGTCGCGAGGGTTCATTCTCCACCTCGGCAGCCAGGCTGTCGCCGCAGATGCTAAGCGTGCCAATAAACAAGGCAAGACCAAGCAAGCACCACACTGTCTTCGCAACACGCATAAGGCACCTCCACCAATCTCAGACAAGATCACGCACTTCCACAAAGGGCAGACCAAAAGTATATATAACTCACAACGTGATGGGCGCACTCATCTGAGGCAGCGATTCAAGTCCGGTCCATCCTCGACACCAACGGAGGATTTCTCCGAGCGATGCCTTTCCCCGTGGACTCCCCAACGCCTCACCCGAGCTTGATTGATTTGAATTGTGACGCAAACGCTCGGCCTTCGCCACTGCCAGGTGCGGGCACCGAGTGTCTTCCGAACAATGAACGACATACATCGGGCGTCCACGGTCGCCTTTTTGCCGAAAACTTCCAACCCCCGGATTCTCAGCCTAAAATCGGCTAAGAACTTTTGCACAATCGAGCGACTTTTCAAGACAAGACATTTTTCAGTCTCGTCGTCCTATTTCTCAGGCAACGTGCGAAGGCCACACTCACCCTGCCGGATCCGCGTTTGCATTTTCTCGCATTGAGCCAGCGATTCAAAACCCACTGGCCAGTTGCGCTCATGATTGGGCTTTTCGGCATCATGGTTTGCGGGGCTTGCGATGTCCGCGCAGAGTCGCTCGGTTCGCTTCAACCAGATATGAGAAGTGGCGTTGGGCATCCAAATGCGATCCGTGTGGATGATGGAGATCTTCTGGCCAGTGGCGTTGTGGCCCGCGATACGGCCGGGGCCTCGGAAAAGGTGGAAAACATCGAGCGAGGTCAAGTATTCCCCATTGGCCTCGTGGTCGAGGGGTTTACAAGACCTGACCCGTTCCCTGTTTTACAACCGCCAGATAGAGCTCAGTGGCCTATTGCAAAAGGAGTTTCCAGTGGTTCGGCTTTCCCTTTTCGAGATGAATGGACCATGTGTAGCGCTGCCCTCCATGCTCTGCTTCCACGCGATAACGACCGAAGAATCCTCGAAAATGGAAGAGACCTTGCGAGGAAGTAGTTCCAGAGAATCGGGTCCACCATTCCTCTTTGAGCAAATGGTGTAATCGTTGCCAAGCCGGTTTGGGCTGGAAATTTTCGTCCAGCAGCCCGATGGTCGGTCGGACTACGTCGTTATCTGCCAGTCCAAAGTAGACGATGCCTGCGACGGAGGGATGGCCAAAAGCAACCCGATAGAATTCCTCAATTGCCTCCGCCTGCCGTTCAGGATTCCACATCCCCTCCCGATAATTCCCTCGAATGGGAACATGCGGGTCCGAAACGTACCAGAACTCCGTAAAGTAGATCGGGAGGCCCATCTGGCTCCCGAATACCTCGCACGCTTCCCAAATTTCTTCAGGGGAGTACCAATACGCCCCTTTGAACGGCTCGTGGGCTTGAATGCCCACGGCGTGCAGAGGCACCCCTGCTTTGAGCAGCGTCTGCACAAGTTGCAGGTACCGATCCCGATATTTCCCACGAACGATGACGCCGTAATCGTTGATGAGAAGCCGAGCCTCAGGATTCGCTTCATGCGCCCAGCGAAGGGCGTCGGCGACGTAGCCAACCATGACATCTAATGGCTCCTCGAAGTTATCCGGCTTCTCCCAATCCCCCCACCGGCGGCAGTGAACCGCCTCGTTGACCACGTCCCAAACGATGTTCACATCGCGGTAGGCACGTACTTCTCGCTGGATGCGCCGCTTGAGCAACTCGTATTGCGTGGCCCGGTCGTACCGAAAGAGCCACAATGGTAGGGCCGTCTTGGGATACTCTCCGTACTGGCGCGACCAGACGAGCATGTGCCCGTAGAAATGCTCGATCCCATTGGGGATACACCAGTCGAAGATGAAGCGGCGCCGTTCTTCCAAAAGTGGTCTGTCCTCGTCCGGCTCATACTGTCCCCAGTTGAACTCTAGCAATTCGACGAAGTTGAACAATTCCTTTAAACGTTGCCGATAACGTTCGTCGTTGTAGTGCCGGGGGCGCACAATGCAACCGAAGAGGAAATCGTGGCTCTGTTGAATAACGGCTATCTTCACGCCCGCGGCTGGCCGCCCATCGGCCTCCAACAAGGTGATTGTGGCCTCTCCCTGACGATATTCTTGGATCCCGCGCTCCGCTTTTTCCAAGACGGTGACCATAGCCACCATCGAACCAGCCAGGCTCAACAAAACGGTGAGGCTCATCTTTCCCCTCCATCTCTGTCGGCTTTTCGTCATCCGCCGACTCGTGCCCCGGATTGCCCTCGAACTGTCCGCCGTGTTCCACGAGGACCTAACATCCGGCTTATTATCTTCGGAATGCCCCTTGCACGGTCAACAGGGGTCACCGGAAGATCGAGCACAACTCGCACTCCGTGAAGGACCGATCGTGGGACGTAAGATCGGCATTAATTCGTGCGGCCTGGCTTCGGGGTGGGCTGCACACCGTTGACTAATTTGGCCTGAATCTCTCGCAGCTCATCGGGCAAAAGCTCTCCACGAGAGGGGATCGGAATCGAGCCTCACCTTTCCCAGCCATAGCAGCACACCCAACGGGAGTTTTTCAACGCCCCTCCGACTCCTCGGCTTTTGTCCACGGCCAAATTAGGGACAGCGCCCAACTCGTGAGTGCACTCATCTGAGGCAGCGCTTGATGTCTGGTCCATCCCCGACACGAGCGGAGGGTTTATCCGAGCGCCGTCTTTGACCGTGGGCTCCCCAGCACCTCACCCAATCTTGATTGAATTGTGACGCGAACGCTCGGCCTTCGCCACTGCACGTGCGGCCACGGAGCACCCTCCGGACAATGGACGACATACATTGCCTACCCACGGTTGACTACTGCCAAAAAACTTCCAACCGTCGGACCGTCAGCCTAAAATCGGTTAAGAACCTTTGCGAGGTCGAGCGACTTTCCCAGACGAGACATTCTTCAGTCTCGTCGTCCCATTTGTCAGGCCACGTTCGGAGGCCACGCGCCCCATGCCGGATCTGCGGTTGTGTCTCCTCACATTGAGCCAGCGCGTCAAAACCCACTGGCGAGTTACACTCATCGTCGGGTTTTTCGGCGTCGTGATCGCCGCATTGAATGTCCTGATTGTCCCTCGGATGCTGGCTGCTGATGCACGTCGCCGAGCTTCAGACGCTATTCGGCAAGGGCAGGTAACCCTCGCGAAACAGTGGCTCGATCGGGCGGAGAAACTCTCGCCCCGGGATGGCCTGGTTTTCCTTCTGCGGGCCACACTCTATCGTCGATTGAACCAACCGCAGGCGTTCGGTGAGGCACTGTCGCAGGCCGGCAGTTTGGGCGTTTCCTCGGTTCTCATCGAGCAGGAACAGCGTCTCGCTTTGATCCAGGCAGGTCGTTTGACGCCCGGCAAAGGAAACGATGTGGGGGACCTCATTTCCCAGGGTTATGACCCGAGCCAGGTAGCAGAGGCTTTCATTTACGGGGCCATCGCACGAAAGCGCTTCGAGGAGGCGGAGCGAGTTCTGAATGCGTGGCGGGCAGACGCGTCAAACGATCCCAATGTGAGCTACATGG
>NZ_JACIYL010000331.1 GCF_014359955.1 Thermogutta sp.
GCCATGGTCGCGTCCTGTCCAGTCAATTATGCCGCTGTAGTACTCCTTCTCTTTCTATCAACAGTTGTAACCCCTCAGATTATAATGCCGTTACCCAGGAATTGTGCAGAGGTTCCGGAAAGTAATCCGGCGATTGATAGTCTCTTTTTATTCACGGGCAGATCGTTCGATAGTGATACTCAACTTCAAAACAACCTCAACCGCTGGTATGATGCCCGCGTTGGCCGCTGGGTGCAGATCGGCTGGGGGAATGGCCGCGTGTGAGAGCCAGAACCGCCCCTTCCGGCGCCCCGTCATCCAGTGGTGTCGCCTCACAGAATTGAGCGCAAATCTCCCCCAGGCTGCTTCTGGTGGTCGGTGCGCCGTACCGAGTACGGTTTGTATCGACCTGATACTCTAGAAGACACGAAAAACCCCGTGGTTTTCCACGTAAATAATGGATTTCACGGGATTTTTGATTGCACTGCGATATTTCGCGCACTGGGGATTCAACCCCAGAAGACGAATAACCGTGCCGGAGCCCGGCGGAATCAATAACTTCTAACGACTCCACTATGACGAAAAACGGACGGCCCCTGTCCCGCGAACAGGGCCAGCGTTTCTCACAATGGCGACCCCGTTATCGGCTCGCTTTTTGTGTTGACTTTTGCTCCGCCGTTCCCCGCACATCATCCTGCGGCTGGTCTTCGAATCGATACGGATCGTCCAGACGCCGCATTTCCTCCAGCAGCAACGCTTCCATCTCGGCGCGTTTTTCAGCGTATCGTGGGTCGTCGGCAAGGTTGGTTTGGTATGGTTCCGGCGTCACGCCCGTCAGTGCGATCACTTCCGGCTTGTGGTGCTCGGGCAAAAACTCATGGGGGTTTTCCGCCAAATTGAAAAGCTGCGTGACATGCACACCCAACTCGGGCGCCTCGTATTTGATGAGTTTCCAATCACCTTTCTTCACGCAGCGAATCCCCGGTTTCGCACCGCCACAATAGACGCCATAGAGCACATCGCGGATTTTTTCCGCCTTGCCTTCAAGCACCGGCCGAAAGCTGATGCCTTCATTGGTCTCGGGTATTTCGATTCCCGCCAGGTCGCATAATGTGGCCAGCACATCCAGCAGATAGATATTCCCCTCCACCCGTTTGCCGGCGGGGATACCGGGACCTTTCGCAATGAACGGCACGCGCCATGTGTGCTGGTAGAGATTCTGTTTCCCCTGCAACCCATGCGAACCAATCGCGATCCCGTGGTCAGCCGTATAGAAAATATATGTATTTTCCAATTCGCCCATTTCTTCCAGGCGCCGCAAGACACGGCCTATCTGAATGTCAATATTTTCCACACAGGCGAATTCCCGGCCCAACTCATTCCGAATGGTGCGAGGATCACGCCGATCCCACACACCGCTGACGGCCACTTCGTCACGGACATTCATATGGGTGTTGTCGAACGGATGAGCCGGCAGATAGTTCAGCGGCAACAACGGCTGCTTCGGATTTGCAGGCGGCAGCGTGTTGCGATCGGCATGATTAACCGCCCCATAATGGGCAAGCAGTTCGGGCTTTCCGTCACGGGTATCGTGCGGATGGGAAAAACCGAAATAGATGAGGAACGGTCTTTTATCGCCCCGGGCCTGTCGATCAGCCAGGTATTCCAGAACCCGCTCGGCATGCCAGGCGCTGCCCGTCTCGTCTGTCGGACCGCGCTTGGTGGCGTCATGTCTGACGGCGAATTGCACATTGGCCGGTTCGTAGCTGTTTCCTCGCTTGCAGGTGTGCATTGTGGCATATCCCGCCCGATTGAAGATCGCCGGCAGAGTGTAGTTCGCCAGGTCGGGAGGAACAAGTTTGGGATCCTTTGCGTTGGGATTGGCGTTAGTCCGCTGCGGACACGGAATATGCCACACCGTGCGCCCGGTCATGATCATCGTCCGTGATGGCAAACACACGGCGCCCACCCATGAACCCATATGATAGGCCCCATCGAACACCATCCCCTCCGCAGCCAGCCGATCGATGTTCGGCGTCCTGAGAATAGATCGCGGATTATAAATCTTGAGATCATTGGGCGATTGGTCGTCCACAATAATGAACAAAAAATTGGGCCGTCGCTCGGCCGCTGAGGACGACGTCGTTGAAAAATTGACGCCAAGAAGACACAACACCCCGGTAATTCCGGCAAGTTTTCCCACTGCCCGGACGACAGAGAAAGGATCTCTCCGATACATGGTGACAGGCCTCCCCAAAAAAAACCACTAACCTCTCAAAAACCTTTAACAAACGCTTAATTCGACGAGCAACTCTCTCGCAAATAGCGTCCCACAAGCCAACCTGCGACTCCCGCCTCAGCGCGTCTGCGCACGTTGCCGGGAGCTTGGGCCACGCAAAGCCTATTGTCCACCGTGTGCAGGACGTCTGTCAACATGCAACCGCAGGGAAGTCACGTCGATCGCATAACGGACATTGACCCACCGGCAGGACAGGCAGCAGCGGTGGGAACCGACAAACAGCCCGTGTAACCCGTGTAATTCGGGCAACTTCCGGTCGGCGCAGTTCATGAATTGCCCCTCCCCGAATCGGCTTCGGCTACGGTCAGTGTGTTGTTAAGAAAATTCACAAATCGGCCCAAGCGGTGGAGTGAGGGGAATACCGCCGGCTTTATCAAGCCATGGTTGACCATCCCCGGCGATTGATCAAAACGTCACGCATTTGTTTGACTGGCCGGCCACACACACCCGCCGAGTTTTCTCCTGCAGCAGCAAAATGCTCGCCCGTTGACTATTTCCGCAATGGCTCCATTCCAGCGACACAAATGTTGACAACGACAGTGGCGAAACGGTACAGTGGACGCTGACGAACCACTTGAACACGGTTCGGGACATCGCGAAGTATAATTCGGGCAGCGACATGACCACCGTGGTCAACCATCTCATCTATGATGCTTTTGGTAAGGTGACGTCGGAGAGTAACCCGGCGACAGGGGACATTTTCTACTCTGATAACTGGCCGTCATTAGTCGGTAATAGTCTCTTTTTATTCACCGGCAGACCATTCGATAGTGACACTCAACTGCAAAACAACCTCAACCGCTGGTACGATGCTTCGGTAGGCCGCTGGCTGAGCAAGGACCCGATCGGCTTCGCCGGAGGTGATGGGAATTTGTATCGGTACGTTAAAAATGACCCGTTGGAGGCCCTTGACCCCGACGGCAACGTCGTTCGGGGCGTGATTATTGGCGGTGGCTTTAGCTTCGCAGTTGGCGGATGTGTGTATGTTTATTCTGTCTCCGACCCCTTAGGCAATGCGGCGATAATTCTTGCGCGTCGCCTGGGAGTCGGGGTAGAGCTGAGTATTGGTGCGCAAGGATTTATAAGCCAGGGTACGGTTTCGGAGTTCTTAAAAGGGTTTTCAGTCGACATCTCTGGCGGCGTAGGTGTTATTTGGGGGCAGGTTGGGTTAAATCCCCACTCGGGCTGGGGCTGCGGTGTGCGCATTTCCGTCCCGTGGGTACCGCATTGGATCTTCAAGGTAGGCATAAGTGGAGGTGTAACGGCCGTCGTTCATGGGATTTGGAAAAATTTCTAAACTCGCACGTTGGCTGTAGGGTGTAGAATGTTCCGGCGATTTTCTTTGACCTGGTACCTTCGCGGCGTGGCAAGCCTTGCGCCGATTCTGGTCTATCTTCCATTATTTTGCGTTTTGGTATTATCGTTTGCTCACGGCTTTTGGGACCCTACGTTGTTTTCGGTAACCTTCGTGACAGGGATTGTCGTTTCACTAGCGATTCTTTGCGTAGCAGCTTATTACGTGTATCGCGTTTACAACGATAGTCATCTTACACCCGACCAAAAGATCATGTGGGCGTTGTTACTTCTGGGTTTCGCCCCAATAGGCTGCCCGTTGTTTTGGTGGACAATGGACAAACCGCGGGCCAATGATTTCACAGATGGGCTGAGAACGAGTGTGGCCGTTAAGAGCCAACCATGTCACGATATTGACGACCAACGGGGGCAGAAACCGACCCATGGTCACACGGCGACGCTCATGTTGGGTGCAGCCAGCCTCGGCTGGCTTCTTTTTGCCGGTGCGTTTGTGTTAGTGATGTTTTCGATTCTTATAGAGTGGAAGCCACCGCCGGCCATTGGATTTGGTGTTATCTTTGTGGCAGCAATTGGGGCATTTGCGACGATGACTGTTGTGGGATATTTTTTGTACCATGTATCTAGAAATGACTCTCTGCGGCCAGACCAGAGGAAATTTTGGGCATTAGTACTCGTTCTACTATGGCCATTGGCTGCCCCTGCGTACTGGTATTGTCATATTTACAAGGCAACTTGCGACAATCGAAAATGCGCACAGAGTACAAACATTGCCCGTAGTTAGATGCCTAACCTAAGGGGACACCGCGCTGTGAAGCCGCAAATTGTGTACGATATTGCATAGACGCGTGTTTTAACCATGGGTTTCAATTGGAGCAACCGAACTTTGCACAGTCTTCAAATAACCAGACCTGTTAAGAAGGGGCGGCCGATTCCGGT
>NZ_JACIYL010000332.1 GCF_014359955.1 Thermogutta sp.
CCGGCAAACGAACCTAGCCGCAATCGCCATCTACCCCGGAAAAGAAAGAAGATGCCGGTCGGCGAGCACCCCCTGGAGTCCTTTCGCACTCTGGACGCACTGGCAGCCGGGCGGGAGGCGATCGACGAGGTCGACGGTGATGCCGTGTTGGACGAACGGGCCCCCGGTGCGGACGCCGACCATGGGGCAGTTAGCGGCAGCCTTCGCACTGCCACGGGCGACCACAGGAAAAATGGCTCACCGCGGGGGAGACACTTTGGGCAAGGCCCGAGTGGCGCTGGCGAGCATTTCGCGCCGGGTTTCGGAGATGAGCGTTTGGCGGGCTCCTTTTATGGGGATCAGTCCGGCCCCAGCACAGTACCCGCACAAAGGGCAGAAGACTTGGTAGAGTTCGTGCACGGCCGCTTCGGTCAGTTGCTCTAATCGTGCGAGACCACCGTTGGCCGCAGCGTCTTCCCGTTGGCATGTCTGTACTTCATCCCTCGGACACGGCCTGACAGTCCCGCCACCTTGATGATCGCGCCTGCGGCCTTGCTTCCGGGGATCATCGGCAGAACGATCTCTAAGGCGGTCCATTCGATACAGATCCGCTGCCCCTTGTAGAGTTAGTTGTCCGGCGCAACGATTGGCGATCCCTTCCAGACAATGGATGGGGGGAGACCCCGTCAGGGAAGTCTTCCAATAATACCTCGTTGCCCTCCAGCTCCATCTTGATCGACTCGAGCATATCCATGGCATGGCCCTCGTCCGAGCCGAGCAGACACACGAACTCCCGGTGGCCATACAGCACGGCCCAAATGCAGGCGCACTCGCAGATCGTCGTCTTTCCCGACCCGCGCGGCATCGCCAGCGCAAAGAGACCACCGCGGAGCGCGGCCTGTTCGATTTTGGATATGACCTTCAGATGGTCCGCTGACCAGGGCAAGTGGAACGTCAGCGGGAAGTACTGCTCACAGAAGAAGCGGAAGTCGCCTGCAGCCCGCGCCCTGTTGGCTCTCGGCGATGTGCCCCGAACCCACAAGCAGTTGAACCACCCTACGTTCGCGTTATCCTGGGAGGGGCTGGCCAGGTAGATCATTCCCATGGCCTCCCGCGCTGGAATACGCTCCCCTTTGCCCCCGGGTGAACTGCTCGAACCGCTGCACAGCACGTCACAGTACAGCGGATCGAGTTCCATCAGAATCGGCCGACGCCCTGTCTGCTCCGCGGCGATGGGTGTGCTGCCGACGCCGCCAAACAGATCGAGCACGTTCTCGCCCGCCAGCGATGAGTACTGAATAGCGTGGACGGCCAACTCCACGGGCTTTTCCGTGAGGTGGATCATCTTATTGGGATTGACCTGCTTCACATGCCAAAGGTCCGGCACGTTGTTTGGCCCGAAAAAGCGATGGACAGTCCCTCTCTTCCCGCCGTAGAATGTGAGCTCAAAGCAGCCAAGAAAATCTTTGCGGGTGAGGACGGGATGCTCTTTGTCCCACACGATGCCTTGCGAGAAGTGAAGCATGTGCTCCCGCAGCACCGGCGGGTGGTTACCAGGATTCGCATAGCCGCCCCAGATGTAGAGGGCATGTCCGGGCAGGAGCATCCGCGCCATCTGACCGAACCAGCCGTGCAGCAGGCGGTTGAACTGGCCGTCCGAAACGGAGTCGTTTTCCATTTGCGGGGCGGTTCGTATCGTAGGGCCGCACCCGGCCCAGCTCCCAAAGCTCGATCTTCAGGCCAATTTCTCCGCACGTTAGCCATCACTCCAGCAGCCTGTACCTTTGGCCAATCCGCCCCCTGTCCGGCGCCGAGCCGATCTTGTAGGCGATACGCCACTTTTCCTCAGGTGATCCCGGTTTTTGAAAGAAGGAATCGTATTCCGCCCGGGTCATGCCCGCCGAACGTAAATCCGAATCAAGATAATGGTGCAGAATGACTGTCCATTGCTCCTGCGTTTTTCCGCCCGGTCCGCGCAGCACGTCCTGTTCGTCGGGGAGATGTTCATGACTATCAATGAGAGGAGTCTCCCAGACCTTGGTGAATATTGTTCGCCGAATGTCACTGGCTCCTGGCATTCGGGGAACGTCCACGGTCGGCATTCCAGCGGACGTGGTCCCCAGCATACCCATGGTCCCCAGGGATCCCAATACTTTCAGTGTTTCTCGGCGTGAAAAGTGAGTCATGACCACACCTCCCGGCGCCCGGAGGATCACAGCCGTCTACTTCCCCACCCGGCAAGATTGTAACAATTGCCAGACGGCCTCGCGAGTTACACTGGAGTTCACCCATCTGAAAGTAGCTGGTCGATAAGGATGTGAGTCAGGCGTGCGAATATCAGCGATTTGCGTGACGGGCCTATCAAAAACCTCGGCGGTATTTTGGAGGATCGGCAGGATTGGTGGGAAATTCGCAGGCAAAGCAGTTTAATCTCGTTTCGTCTCACCCGATGCCCGGTAAGGGCAATCCACGAATTGCCCTCCCAGCGCATCGAGTACGTCCGGACTCGTCAGATTTCGGTGACGACAATTCATGAATCGTTGCTATCGATGACCCGAAAGGGTTGAGTATCGCGACGCAGGCGCGACACGGTATCCGCTGGCCGGGGTCGGAGATGGCAGACCTGGCCAAAAGCAGACCCCAGAGAGTTTTTCGGAAGCAATCCGAAAAGAACCTGCCTTTTTGCTAGTGCCCTTTCCAGTTGAACAGTTGCGCGCGTTTTAGGCTGCTGCGTGGCAGGCGGATGTCGTGTTTCTCCGTGGGGACGATCGCCAAGGCTGGAGGGCTATCGCGCGGTGGCCGTTGCACCAAGCCAAATACCTTCGGATGGCTTGCTCTTGTTCTTCGTGACTCTGATAGTCGCTGTTATCCAGGACAAACTTCTTCAGCCGCACAAACTGGCACTCAATCCGATTCAGCCATGACGCATTGGACGGGGTGAGGTAAAACCTAACATTGTTCGCCCGGGCCCATGCCCAGACCTCTTCCTTCAGATGGGGACTGTAGTTGTCCATTACGATGTGTAACACTTCCCTCCGGGGATAACGCCGCCGGAGCCACTGAAGAAATCGCAGGAACTCGATCCAGGTTTTCCGGCTGTAGAACCGGCCCAACAACGTGCCCGTTTCCAGGTCGTAGGCCGCCAGGAAATGGCGAACTCCCCCGGTGCGGCGATAGCTGGCTCGCAGGCGATCGACCCGCTTGGGCAATTTCGCGGTTGCGAACCCCGCCGGCGGAAAGCAGCACAATCCGTGCGTGACGGCTATTGACATGATTGGACAATTGTCGTTTCATTCTATGGAGCTGTTGTCGCTCGTAGCAGGTGATCGGGCGAACATGAACCTTGTCCATTTTCCGGTCTCCACGTCATTGAGAGTCTTTTTGAACAACGTGACGTGGAGACTCTTTTTGTCTAAATTCCCGGAATTCTCCAAGACCAATTCTTGCTCCTACCAAAAACGCGAAACTCCCGAACTGGAAGGGGCACTAGATGACGAAACTGCCCGCTGGGTAGCTTCTGTTTCCGATCAGCTTGCTGAAAGGCTTGCTGCTTGCGGGCTGATACCAGCCAGGCAAGGCGGTGCAGTCACACTGGGCCAGTGGCTGGATACCTACTTTGCCAAGCGAACCGATCTTAAACCCCAAACGCTTGTCTTCTACGGACACACCCGACGGAATCTGTTGGAGTGTTTCGGCCCGGACCGACCGCTTGCCAGCCTTACTGCCGGCGATGGGCAGGATTTTGTGCGGTTTCTAAAGAGCCAAGGGCTGGCCGAAGCTACCATTGCCAGGCGGGTTCAGGCGGCCAAAACCATTTTCAATGCGGCGGCCGACTATGAGCTATTGCCCAAAAATCCCTTCCGTAAGCTTAGCGGCTCGGTGCAAGGCAACCGCCAGAAGATGCGTTTTATCGACCGCCAGACAATCCAAAAGGTTATCGAGGCTTGCCCTGATGCTGAATGGCGTCTGCTGGTAGCTTTGGCACGCTACGGTGGGCTGCGGATCCCCTCGGAAGCTTTGATGCTCAAATGGGAGCATATCGACTGGCACGCAGGCACCATGCTGGTACATAGTCCCGAGATGGAACATCACCCGGGCTGTGCAATGCGACTGGTGCCCATCTTCCCCGAACTGCGCCCCTACCTGGAAGAGGCTTGGGAACTGGCCCCTGAAGGGGCGGAGTATGTGATAACACGCTACCGTCATCTGGCCAAGCAAGTGGATCAAAAGGGCTTTCACAATGCAAACCTGCGGACGCAGTTTCTGCGGATCATCAAGCGGGCAGGCTTGCAACCCTGGCCAAAGCCTTGGCAGAATCTGCGGTCAAGCCGCCAGACGGAACTGTTGGAACACTACCCGATCCATGTGGTTTGCCGCTGGATCGGCAACAGCCAGCCGGTGGCAAAAGAGCACTACCTGCAAGTGACCGACGAACACTACCGGCAGGCGGTTGAAAAACCAACCGGACCGATGCCCGACAGGCGCACTCCCAAATGCGCTCCCGCACGTTGCGGCAAGAGCACGCAAGCAGAAGAAGTGGCCGG
>NZ_JACIYL010000333.1 GCF_014359955.1 Thermogutta sp.
AGGCTCTGCCAGGGGGATTTCCACCGCGAGACGGTGTACGGAGAAGATCCCGTCGAAATGGCACGGCACTGGCAGCGACTCGGCGCGAGACGCGTCCATATCGTGGACCTGGACGGGGCCAGGACGGGAAACCCCACTAATACTCCCGTAATAATCAAGATTATCCAGGCCACGGGCCTCGTTTGCCAGGTCGGGGGGGGATTGCGGCAAACGGAAACCGTGGCAGAGCTGCTCGGAACCGGAGTGACCAGGGTGGTTATCGGCACCCGAGCAATCAAGGATCCCCAATGGTTCCGAGAATTGTGCCGCCAATTTCCGGGCCGAATTGTCCTTGGGTTGGATGCCCGGGATGGATTGGTCGCTACCGATGGATGGCTGGAGACTTCACGGGAACCGGCCATCGATGTGGCGCGGCGATTCCAAACCGAGCCCATCGCGGCGATCGTTTACACCGACATTGCGACCGATGGCATGCTTAAAGGGGCCAACGTGGCCGCAATGGCCGAGATGCAGCGGTCCGTCACCGTCCCCGTCATCGCCTCGGGGGGAATTGCGTCTCTCGAAGACATTCGCGCGTTGAAGGCAGCGGGCCTGGCGGGCTGCATTTTGGGCCGGGCCCTTTATGAACAGCGATTCACCCTACCGGAAGCCCTGGAGGCCGCCGAGGACCGTGGAGCGACTCAAGAGAGCTCCGCCTCGGCCAGCTCGGGGCAGTGACGTCGCACCATGGATGAGAAATCGCTTCCGGTTTTTCCGGAGGGCCATCGTGACGGCCAAAGAAAACGTCCGCACAAATATCACTTCGGTGAGGGACATACTCAAGGAAGTACGATCGAGCGTTGTGGACCCTGAGAAAGCGAGGGAACAGTGACTATGGCAGAACTGTCCGTCAACAAGATTCGCAATATTGCCCTGTGCGGTCACGGTTCGGTGGGAAAGACGACGCTTCTCGATCATCTTCTCAATTTCACCGGAGCCATCAATCGACCCACCAGCGTGGATGAGGGCACGAGCTTCTGCGATTTCGACGAGGAGGAAAAAGCCCACCGCTACACCATTGAGGCCAAAGTCACGTTCTTCGACCACAACGGTTATCACTATCACGTGCTCGACACCCCGGGTTACCGGGATTTCATCGGGCAGGTCATCGGGGCGTTTCGAGCGGTGGACATCGCTGCCATCGTCATTAACGCTCAGGCCGGGATTGAGGTCAATACGCGTCGTGTTTTTCAAGAGGCGGAAAAGGCGGGTCTTGGCCGGTTGATCATTCTCAACAAACTCGACGCCGAAAATATCGATTTTCCAAAATTGCTTGCCCAGATCAAAGAAACGTTCGGTGATCGCTGCGTTTTGCTGAATGTCCCGATCGGACTGGGACAGGAATTCCGCGGCGTGGCGAGCACCCTGCGTGCAGAGAGCAATGTCGCCGGTGCGGTGGTGGATCCGAGCAGCATCAGTCAATCTCTTATGGAATCCATCGTCGTTGCCGACGAGGAAGTCCTGGCCCGATATTTCGAAGGCCAGATGCCTACCGATGAAGAAATCTCGCGGCTGCTCGCGCGGGCTATGCTGGACGGTTCGCTGATCCCCATCGTGTGCATCTCAGCGAAAACGGGCGTGGGAATCCCTGAGTTGCTGCAAACTTTTGAGCTGTGCGGTATCTCGCCCGATCGTCTCGTCCGCAAGGCGAAAAAGCTGGACGGCGATGAGGTGGTGGAACTTCACGCGGATCCGAATGGTCCGCTTGTTGCGCAGGTCTTCAAAACGCGCGTTGACCCTTTCGTGCAGAAGATCAGCTATTTGCGTGTGTTCTCGGGGACGCTCAAGGCGAACAGCACCATTCCCGTCGTCGGCGAACGGAAAGGTGTTAAGATCGCGCAGCTCTTCCATGTTCAGGCCAGTGAAATGGTGCCGATCGAGGAGGCTATTGCGGGAGAAATCGTCGCCGTAACGAAAGTGGAGGAACTTCGGACGGGCATGTCGATCGGTGAGCTCTCCATGCCGCCCATCGAGTTCCCCACGCCCATGACGGGTCTTGCCATCTCGCCGAAAAGCCGCGGCGACGAACAACGACTCTCGGGTGCTCTTGCCAAAATCTGCCAGGAAGATCCCACATGCCGTCTGGATCGCGACCCGCAAACCAAGGAGTTGGTCATCACCGGGATGAGCGAGTTGCATCTCCAGGTGATCCGAGAGCGGCTCAAGCGGCGGGATAAGGTCGAGGTGGACGTCAAGGAGCCGAAAATTCCTTATCGGGAGACGATCCAGGCCAAGGCCGAAGGGATGTACCGCCACAAAAAGCAGACAGGTGGTCGCGGCCAGTTCGGAGAGGTCCACATCCGGATGTTCCCCTTCCCGCGTGGCACAAAGATTGAGGAGTTCGCCACCAAGGAACGCTTTCCCGAAATGAAAGAAATCCATTACCACGAGGAGTCGAATTTCCTGTGGATTGACTCCATCGTGGGTGGAACTATTCCGAGTAACTTTATGCCGGCCGTCGAAAAAGGCTTTCTGGAACGAATTGCCAAGGGAGTCATCGCCGGGTATCCCGTTCAGGATGTGTGTGTGGAAGTCTTCTTTGGGAAACACCATCCTGTGGACAGCTCCGAACAGGCTTTCAAGACGGCAGCGTCCATGGCGTTTCGGAACGTCTTCCAGCAGGCCAAACCGGCTTTGCTGGAACCGATTGTGAAGATCGAAGTGACGGTACCTGCCGACAAAGTGGGGGATATCAACAGCGATCTGTCCGGCCGCCGCGGTCGGGTGCTCGGCATGACCTCCGCCGGCGGTGGCTTCCAAACGATCGTGGCAGAGGTTCCCCTTGCGGAAGTCATCAACTACAGCCGGGCTCTCTCCAGCATTACCGGCGGGCAGGGCAGTTATACTCTTGAATTTAGTCACTATGACGTCGTGCCTGCCAATATCCAGCGGGAAATCATCGAAAAAGCCAAGCTGGAAGAGGAAGAAGAGGAATAATCCCCAGGCTTTCTCCGCGGTTTCCTGAGACGTATCGGCTTTCACCGGGAAGCACTGGCCGGCCCTCTGGACGGTACCAACGGCCGGTGTTTGACCGGGTGCCAGTTATTCCGGCGCAGGTTGTGACTGTGATCCGCAGGAGGGCCCCCGGAGCCGATCCTGCCAACTGGGCCTTTCTCCATCTCCTGTGTTGGGGCACTTCACAGCCCGACACGACCGGTTGTCGTACAGTTTGACAGCGCCGCAGCCGCGCATACGATCGCGCACCGGCTTCGGTAGGTCTTCCAAGACTGTCGGGCAAAAATGGGAAGATGCTGGCGATCCAAGATGACCAGCCGCTGCCCGGCAGACTCCGTCGGCGACGCACCGTCTCATCGTTCGGAA
Organism: Thermogutta sp.; assembly: GCF_014359955.1. Taxonomy (GTDB): domain Bacteria; phylum Planctomycetota; class Planctomycetia; order Pirellulales; family Thermoguttaceae; genus Thermogutta. Next base: position 3,361 of record NZ_JACIYL010000333.1, read on the forward strand.
GCCTGGCCGGACGCCTGCTCCCGGTGTAATGGCCGATAGCGAATATCCTTGGGAAGAGAAGTCTGGGCTGCTTCGACGGCTTTCTGGTAGAAATATTCCTGTGCCCGAATCCGGGGATGGCCCGACGGAACGCGCCGATATGTTCCATCAGGACAGAGTTCCCACGCCTTCACGTTATCTGAAAAGTAAATGTTAAGAGTTTCGATCAGTCGCTGTTGCAGAACGGGGTCTTGAACAGGAAAAATGATTTCCACCCGTCGCTCGAGATTGCGCTCCATCCAATCCGCACTGGCCAGATAGACTTCTTCTCGCCCTCCGTTCGAAAAATAGAAGATTCGTGCGTGTTCCAGAAATCGATCCACGATCGATCGCACTTCAATATTCTCCGAAACACCGGGAATTCCGGGACGCAGGCAGCAGATCCCTCGGACATTCAGTTTAATCTTAACACCTGCCTGACTTGCCTTGTAAAGCGCGGTGCAAATATCTTTGTCCTGGAGTGAATTGATTTTAGCCAGTATCAATCCCGGATAGTCAGCGGTGGCTGCCTCAATTTCCCGTTCAATCAGGGAGATGAATTTTGCCTTCAACTCTCCTGGCTCAACAGTGAGTTTATTCCAGCCCACCGCCTCTGAATATCCAGTGAGGAGATTGAAAAAGCTCGCCACATCTGTGGTGATATCGGGGTCTGCGGTGAATAGCCCAATATCCGAGTAAATCCGTGCTGTTTGGTCATTGTAATTGCCAGTAGAAAGATGCACGTACCGTCGAATGCGTCCCTGTTCTCTGCGGACAACCAGCAGCGCCTTGGCGTGAGTCTTGTAGCCAGCCACCCCATAGATCACGTGGCATCCGGCATCTTCCAGCCGTCTCGCCCACTGGACATTTCTCGCCTCGTCGAACCGTGCCTTGACCTCGACGATCACTGTGACTTCCTTGCCTTTTCGGCCGGCCGTCTCCAGGGCTTCCACAATGGGTGATTCCCCGCTCGTCCGATAGAGAGTCTGCTTGATCGCGAGCACATCAGGGTCGCTGGCTGCCTCGCGGAGAAATCTCACCACGGGCTCAAAACTTTCGTAGGGGTGGAACAGCATCACGTCGTGGTCCAGGATCGCCTTCCAGAGGTCCTCCCACCCGAGCAGATCGCGTGGTGG
>NZ_JACIYL010000334.1 GCF_014359955.1 Thermogutta sp.
CGGCTTTATCGACCGGATTGTTCGTCGGCCGGAGCTCAAATCCGAGCTCGCCCGCATTATCGACTACTGCGGCAAATAGCGACCCTTTTTACCCGTCCAAATTTCTTGCTCCAGGAGTGCCCGGCGTGATTTCGCGCCCCGGCCGTTCCTCTTCCGCGGATTGCCGCACCCCACCCACTCCGCGGGATTGCCGTTGTTTCTCTCCGGAAAAGTCGCTATTCTTTACGCAGACTTCGGCGGTGAACGACCGTACCGCCCGGCCCGCAGGACGGCGGAACTCCCGCTGTCTGCTTCGATTCGGCTCCGGAAAGTACAACCCTTGTGCTTCTTCTGGGGCTTTCCAGGATGCTCTCAATTCATCCTTTCGGAGAATCGAAAAAAGGAGTGACCACCACCATGCCTGCCACGACACGGATGACGTTGACCGCGGCTTTCGCCACTCTGTTTCTCTTCGCATCAAACTTCGCCTGGGCACAAAAGTGGGCGGAGGCCATGTTTGACCATACCAGCCACAATTTTGGAATGGTCGCTCGCGGCGCCAAAGTCGAACATGTCTTTCCCCTCAAAAACATCTATGTGGAGGATGTCCACATCGCTTCCGTGCGAACCTCCTGCGGATGCACTCAGCCCCGCATCACCAAGGACACCCTCAAGACGTTCGAAACAGGTGCTGTCATCGCCACCGTGGATACCAGGGGCTTTCTGGGCCGAAAAGACGCCACCATCACGGTGACGTTCGACAAGCCCTATCCGGCCGAGGTGCAATTGCACACCTACGTGTACATCCGCAGCGACGTCGTGTTTGATCCGGGAGTCGTCCTCTTCAATGCCGTGCCCCAGGGCTCCGCGGCCGAGCGGACCGTCAAGCTCCTCTATGCAGGACGGAGTGACTGGCAGATCGTGAAGGCTGTTCCCAGCGCCGACTTCCTCGATGTGCAAATCAACCAAACGGGACGCGGGGCCGGCGAGGTGACTTACCAGTTGGTGGTCACCCTCAAACCGAATGCGCCCGCCGGATATCTCCAGGAACAAATCGAGCTTTTCACCAACGACACTCTGGAAGAAGCCAGACGGCTCGTGCTGCCGGTGGAAGGTTCGGTGATCCCCCAGGTCACCGTTCAGCCGTCGCAGCTCGCGCTGGGAACGTTGTCGCCCGGGCAAACGGTCACGAAAAACCTCGTCGTTCAAGCGCGGGTCCCCTTCCGGTTGACAGGACTTCGGGTCCCCGACAAGCGGTTCAGCTTTGTCCTACCCGACACGGAAAAGAGCGTTCAGGTCATTCCCGTCACCTTTACGGCGGACGAAACGCCAGGTCCCATCCACGGGGAAATCGTCATCGAGACAAACCTGTCGGGGTACGAACAGCTCAAAGTCCCGGTGCTCGGCACCATCAAGGCCAGCGGTCAGTGACCCCACGCTTTTGCCACTTTCTTCCGCCTGCCGGATGAGTGCCGAGGCCCGTTCCTGACGCCCGCCGACACAATCAAAATAGAATCGTCGCACACACCGGGTAACCGGCGCAGGCTGCGTCAGGATCGACCGTCCAACTTCAGGCCGCACCGATGGGCAAGCGTCAACCGGCTCAGAAGAGCGTCCAAACCGATCTGAGAATCGGCACGTCCGGCTGGACCTACGATGACTGGACCGGCAAGTTCTATCCGGAAGAAATAAAAGGCCCGGCCCGACTGGAGTACTACGTCACCCAGTTTAACGCGGTGGAAATCAACGCCACCTTCTACCGCCTGCCCACCGCTTCCATGATCACCGGCTGGAACCGCCGGATGCCGGAAGATTTCCATGTAGCGACGAAGGGCTCCCGGCGAATCACGCATTTAAAGCGGCTTCAGGACTGCCGGAGCGAGCTACGAGAATTCATCGAGCGGGCAGCGCCGCTCCGGCAACTGCGGGTGATCCTCTGGCAGTTTCCCCCATCCTTTCGACCCGATTTGCCACTTCTGGAAAGTTTTCTCGCTCTTCTCAGGGACGAAGCCGCTGCGATCCCCCATGTTCGCCATGCCCTGGAATTCCGCCATGCCTCCTGGTGGGATGACGAGGTGAAACATCTCCTTCAGCGGCACAGGGTGGCCTTTGTCGCCGTGAGCCATCCCCGCTTGCCGGACGACATCATCTCCACCACGGATTTCCTCTACCTGCGGTTCCACGGACTGGGGCGGCAGCTTTATCGCTATGATTATTCGCCTGAGGAACTGCAGCCGTGGGTCCAGCGCGTCGTTGAGGTGATCAGGACTTCCCCCGTCCGCGCCGTATACGCCTTTTTCAACAACGATTACAATGCCCACGCCGTCGAAAACGCCCGCATTTTTCGGGAGCTTTTGGCCCAGGCCTTGAAAGAGAAATGAGGTGGGCCCGGGCCCTCCAGTCCCCTGGAGGGACGCGTTCCACGGCGTCCGTTAACCCTCGGAGGGGCACGCTTGTCGTGCCCGGCAAGACGAAGGGGAAATGGATAGACCAGCGTTGACAAGCGGACCTGACAAGCAGGTCCCTCCGGAAGATCGGAGGGGCACGCTTGTCGTGCCCGATGCAAGAGAATGGATGATCCAACGTCGAACGACGGACCTGACAAGCAGGTCCCTCCAATATGCGGACCCGACAAGCGGGTCCCTCCCACGTTGTAGGGGCAATTCATGAATTGCCCCTACCGTTCAATCAGCGGAACGTGGACCTGACAAGCACCTCCCTCCGGAAGGTCCCTCCCGCCCGGCGTTCACCCCTTTTTAAGACCTCGCCGACTCTCACGCGCTTTTCCCGATTCGGAGACAAACTGGGGACGGCTCAATGGCCCGTGGGCTTGACTCCGCCATCAGCGGCGGGCAAAGTAAAAGAGTTCTTCAGAAAATTTGTCGCTGCCGGACTTCCATCGCCCAGGTCCCCCCTGGGATTGTTCCCAACCCGGAACGGTCAAAACATCATTCGGACCTCGGCTGCAAATACCGGCAGATTGTGCGGGAGGGCACCGGTCAGCATCCACGAGAAAGGAGAGACGCTCCATGATGCGGGGAAACGCGATTGTCGGTCAGAGCGGTGGCCCCACGGCCGTCATCAACGCCAGTCTTTGCGGCGTCATCGAAGCCTGCCGACAGTATCCGGAAATCGAACGCTGTCTGGGCATGCGGTTTGGGATTCAGGGCTTTCTGGAAAGCGACGTCATCGACCTCTATCAGGAAGCTCCCGAAACAATCGAAGCCCTCAAGAGAACTCCCAGCTCCGCCCTGGGAAGCTGTCGTTACAAACTCCGGGATGAGGATTTCCCGCGCTTGCTGGAGCAACTCCAGCGCTTCAATATCCGCTATGTGTTCCTCATCGGCGGGAACGACACGATGGACACCATCCATCGTCTGGAAGAGTTCTGCCGCAAGCAGAACTATCCGATGCTGGGCGTGGGCATTCCCAAAACGGTGGATAATGACCTCTTTGGAACCGACCACACGCCCGGCTACGGCAGCGCCGCGCGGTATGTGGCCATCTCGGTGCGGCAGGCGGGTATGCTGGCGCGGGACATGCGCCGCGTCGATCAGTTCGTCATCTTCCAGACAGTTGGGCGATCCGCGGGTTGGCTGGCCGCGGCTTCTGCGCTGGCCAAATCGGCAGAAGACGATGCCCCCCACATCATCCTGGTCCCGGAACGCCCCTTCGATCGCGATAAATTCCTCGCCGATGTCAAACGCGTTTACGACAAATTTGGCTGGTGCAGCGTCGTCTGCGGGGAGGGAATCACCTATCCCGATGGCCGCCCGGTCAGCCAGGCCACCGTCACTGACCAGTTCTCCAACGTTGAATTCGGCGCCATGGGGGGCACCAGTGCCGCCATGATGCTCCATCGCATGATCAGCCAGACCTACGGCTGGCGGGGCGAGTTCCAGGTGTGCGAATCTCTCCAAATGTGCGCGGCAGATCGCGTCAGCGAAATCGATCTCGAGGAAGCCTATGCCTGCGGCAGGGAAGCGGTGCGACTGGCCTCCGAAGGTGTCAGCGGCATGATGGTCTCCATCCGCCGGGAATCGAGTCAACCCTATCGCTATCGGCTGGATACCGTCCCGCTGGCCGAGGTCGCCATCAAGGCCAAACCAATGCCCGATGAGTTCATCAACGCCGAAGGCAACTACGTCACGGAAGCCTTCCTCGAATACGCACGTCCCCTGGTGGGCCCCCTGCCCGAATATGTTCGCCTCAAAGGCCACAAAGTCCAGGCGTAATCCGCGGATTCAGGTGGTCAGCATCCCCGCGGGCTGAGCGGCAATCGAAGAAAGTCGGGCGTGCTTTGCACCCAAGCCGCCCTTCGATATCCTGAGAAAAGAGCGAGTGGTGTGCATCGCTGCTCCCCAAGCGGGCAACCTCACCCGCGAGGGGTTTATTCTTAGGGAGATCGCGTCAGGACGGATTCCACCAGGCATGGATCATCCAGCACCCGGGAGAGAATGGCAACGCGACAAAGGTGACAGGTATGGAACTCAAATTGATCACCAAGGACCAGGCCCAGCCGC
>NZ_JACIYL010000335.1 GCF_014359955.1 Thermogutta sp.
TGAGGTCTTCGTGCTGCTGGTACAGGATGCTCAACTTTGCCCTGGCCCGTTCCCGATGCTCGTCATCCACGTCGGTGCGCTGCGTTTGCTCCTCCATATGATAGATGCGAAGAGCGAGAATCGATAACCGATCAATGGCGGCACCCGGCGTTTCGGTATTCAGTTTGGCCCGAGTAAGAGGGCGCACGCCCCACGCGGCAAGACTGTTGAGAATGTACTCGTCAAGACGCTCAATCCAGTCGTTGCGTTCCTGGTTCAGCCGATCGATCCGTCGCTTGACGGCGGCAATTTCGTGATCGCTGGCGGTGGGATCGCGGGCTTTGTCCTCCTCGTGCCACAAAAGAAAATTTCGCTGGTGTTGTTCGCAGACCAGATGAAGGAAATCCCGGTAAGGGTTGTCGATGGGAGCGTGGTGCCATCTTTCGGTGCATTCACGGTGTAGTGTGGTGATTGCGGACACGTCAATCATGGCAATCTTTCTCGCTCGCCGACTGGATTCAGCTTCGGATTTTTGCTGAGGTTCGGTGGTTTGCCGTTCCACGAGATAACCGCCCGACGGCTGATCGACACGAACCACTGGTTGCCTCCCATTCCCGAGTTACCCTCCAACACAACCTGCGAACCTCGCCATCCGTGTTGGAGTTGTCGCGTTCATGTGCTTCGCTTTATTTTCGCAGCCTGTGCTGCGAATGGACGGCCGTCTCGCAAGGGGTGAAGGGGAGTTTAGCAATATCTGGGCGCGTTGCTCAAGGGCAAAAATGTTCCCCGAGGAGTAACGCGCCGCGCCACGGACACGCGCCCATTGCCGGAAAAGTGCTCTTGGCCAAAGCGTGTTCTTTTCGTATCATGGGCACGCTTGGGAGTCTCGGCAGCTTTCTGGCGGACGCGGCGGGTTGGCTGGCGGGAGAAGGTGGACACAGAGGCTCGGAGTTGGGGTTCAGGGAGCGAACCATCGCCACATGTCACGGAGGACCGTCAATGGAAACGATCAAAACCATCGGCGTCCTGGTCGTTCTGCTCGTCGTCGGTTATCTCGGGTATAAAGCCGTCACAACTCCCCCGCCTACGCCTCCCCGGGACGATGACGGTCATCCGCCGCCTGCCACCAGCAATCTCAATGTGCCGATCCCGGAATTGCCCGCGGAACTGGCGCAGCAGTCTGGAAATACCACACCTGCAGCCGGGCAACCAATGGCCGGGACCGCTTCCGATGGAAGTCAGGTGGCAACCGGCCGCCAGCCGCCTCCAGCATTCATGGGAGGAACACTTTCTTCTGCGGGCGACTTGTCTTCCACCTCCACCCAGGACATTGCCGGCACCGGCATTGCGAATAAAGACAGCGAGATGGCATCCCTGCCTCCGCAACCGGCCGTCACCAGCGCGATGAACCGTCCGTCCACAGAGATGCCGGGTCCGGCGGGGGCAATTGGGACGCCCGACCTTTCCTCTCCCGTGACGAACGTCAATCCGCCTTCCGAAGAACAGAAGCCCGCAGATCCTTCACGGTCTCCAGCGACCGGCGACTCCGGGCAAAGGGGAATCCGCAAGGAATTTGCTGAATTTTTAGAAGCTGCCTGCCGCAAGCTGGATCGAGGAGAATTTTCTCAGGTGCACACAGTGCTCACAGCCTGGTACGCCGATCCGCGGTTGACCCCCGAAGAAGACGCGCAACTGACGGATCTGCTCGATCAGGTGGCGGGCACCGTCGTTTTTTCTCGCCAGCATTTGCTGGAAAAACCCTATATCGTTCAGCCGGAGGACACCCTTCAGTCGATTGCCGAACGCTACAGCGTGACGCCCGAGCTTCTCGCCAAAATCAACGGCATTGCCCGGCCTGAAGATCTCGTCCCCGGGATGACCTTAAAGGTTGTGCGAGGACCGTTTGACGCTGTCATTTATCTCCACCGACGGGAACTCGTGCTCATGTTGCAGGGTAAATATGCCGGCCGATTCCGCATCGGGATCGGGACCGATGCCCGTCAGTGTGAAGGGAGCTATCAGGTGCGTGAGAAGACCCGCTTTCCTCGCTACTTCACGGACTCTGGTGTTTATGAGGCGGGAGACCCGCGGAACCCGCTGGGGCCGAAGTGGATCGGCCTGGAAGGACGCCTGGGAATTCACAGCACCAGCGATCCCGCCCAATTCGATAATCCCCAGGCTCCCGGTTCGATCTTTGTTTCTGCCAAAGATATGGAGGACCTGTTCGACATTCTGACCATCGGCTCGCGAATAACCATAGTGCCGTAGCGTGACGCTTTGTCCCAAGCCCGTGCCGATCGGCGACAGCCGCCGCCTGCCGCGAACAATTGGATGAATCGCTCGGACGCCCTTGGTTTTCTCAACGAAGAGCCTCACAATCAGGGAGAGCCAGTAAGCATGCTGAAAAGACAATGAACACCTGGTTGATGGGATTGAAAGGCTCGAAGAATGTACGATCGAGAACAGTTGCACCGTTTGATCCGTGAGAAGGCGCTTCGTTTCGGGCAGTTCACGTTGGCATCCGGGCGAACTTCGACGTTTTACCTCGATTGCAAACAGGTCACGCTTGATCCAGAGGGGGCCCGGCTGATCGGAGAAGGTTTTCTGGACCTGCTCTCCGAATCTCGGCCGGACGCCATCGGAGGTCTGGCCATCGGGGCCGACCCGATCACCGCCGCGGTGGTGACGATGTCGGCGGTTCGGAAAACACCCATTCGCGGATTCATGGTCCGAAAAGAACCGAAAGGGCATGGCACTGGGCAGTTCATCGAAGGACCGGTTTTCCCGGGCGATCGCGTGGCTATCGTCGAAGACGTCATCACCACGGGAGGTTCCGCCCTTAAGGCGATTGAGCGGGCGGAAGCATACGGTCTGAAGGTTGTCCAGGTGTTGGGGATCATTGATAGGTTGGAGGGAGGATCGGAGGAGTTCCGGCGACGGGGACTTCCCTTTGCCACTCTTTTTACGATTCGTGATTTCGGTATTGAACTGGTTTAGAATGTACGAGCATACGGCGGAAAGGCAGTCAGTGGGGAACTTCTCGACGAGGACCGCGTCTGCTTGGCACAGCGGGGGCATCGCCCATTGAGGACGTTGGGGATTGCTGGGAGGAGTTCTATTCGTCAGCGAAATCGTCAGGCTCGGAGCACGGAGGGTCGTTCCATGGAGCATTCCCTGCACGCCGACTTGAAGCATTTTTACGCAGGTCCGACGCCGTCCGTGGAGGTTGTGGTTGACGGCTACCGCGTGGACGCCACCAGCCACGGATGGCTGATTGAAATCCAGCAGGGGCCCCTGTGGGCTATCCGAAGAAAGACCCAGGCGCTTCTGGAAAAGCATCGTGTGCTGGTCGTCAAGCCAATCGTGATGACCAGAACGATTGCCCGGCTCGAAGGAGAGGGGGGCCAGGTGATTTCCTACCGCAAGAGCCCAAAACAGGGACGGCGGTGGGATGTGTTTGAGGATCTCGTCCATTTTGCCAGGGTATTTCCCCACCCCAGGCTGCGCATCGATGTGGCGTTCGTGGACGTGGTGGAATACCGTTATCCGCGGCAGCGCCGCTCGTGGCGACGTCCCCCGTATCAGCTCGCCGATCGTCAGCTCGTGCAAGTTCGCGAGACGGTGACCCTTATGACGGCGGACGACCTGCGTCTGCTTCTGCCCGGTCTTCCGGAGGTATTCGATAGCGCAGCCCTTGCCGAAGTGCTCGAGCTTCCCCGGTGGCGGGCGCAGCAGGTCGCGTATTGCCTGCGGGAGACGGGCGCCGTTTGGGTCTTGGGGCGTACCCGCCGCGGTTGGCGGTATTCGTGGCGTCCGATGCAACCGGAACCGGAGGACCGCCTGGCCCTCATGGTGGCCTGACGTCACGGAGATGCACAGAATTTAGGCATGAAAGTCCTGTCTTTGGGCAGTGGCTTTCCGGCATCTGTCTGCTTTTTGACACACAATGATCGCTTATCAGGACTCGCATCAGCCGGATGCATGCTTTTAGCATGCTTCGGAGGTTCTCGACGTTTTCTGGCATGGAACCTGCATCAATGGAACTGTCCTGACTGCGGCCGGGTCAGCGGGACAGTGCCATTCGGTTTCTGCCTTCTGGAGAGTGAGCAACCCATTTGTCACAGCAAAGTGAGGAGAAGTTATGACCCCCAAGGAAGTCATCGCATTCTGCCGGGAGAAAGGTGTCAAGTCTGTTGACTTGCGATTTATGGATTTTCCGGGCGTATGGCAGCATTTCACGATTCCGGTGACCTCGCTCACCGAGGACGTTTTCGAGGATGGTCTCGGATTCGACGGCTCCAGCATCCGGGGATGGCAGAGGATTAACGAAAGCGACATGCTGGTCCTGCCTCAGCCTGACACGGCGGCTCTGGACCCGTTCGCAGAGATTCCGACCCTCATGATGATCTGCAACATCCAGGATCCGACCACCCGCGAGGATTACACTCGGGATCCGCGGAATGTTGCCCGCAAGGCCGTCAACTACCTCAAGAGCCTCGGCATAGCGGATACCTGTTAT
>NZ_JACIYL010000336.1 GCF_014359955.1 Thermogutta sp.
GCTCTCCCTGATTGGGGCCCTCTGCTATGCGGAGCTGGCGACCGCCTTTCCCCATGCCGGGGGTGATTACGTGTTTCTCACCCGGGCGTATGGGCGCTGGATGGGCTTCCTGTTCGCCTGGTGCGAACTGTGGGTCGTTCGACCGGGTTCGATCGGCATGATGGCCTTCGTCTTCGCCACCTATGCGCGGGAAATTTTCCCCCTCCATACCCCCGGGGGGCCACAGTTTTCTCTCATGGCCTATGCCATGGGAGCGATCGCTGTTCTCACGTTGATCAACATCCTCGGCGTGCGGGAAGGAAAGTGGACGCAGAATCTCCTCACGGTTCTCAAGGTGCTCAGCCTCGCGCTCATCTTCGTGGTGGGGATGTTCCTGGTGCCGGGTGCGGCAGCGGAGAAAGCGCCACCGGCGGATCCCCCGCCGTTTGACCTGCGGCTGGCCATGATCCTGGTGCTTTTTACCTATGGTGGCTGGAATGAGATGGCCTATGTCGCGGCGGAGGTGAGGAACCCCACGCGGAACATCCTGCGGGCCCTGGTGCTGGGGACTCTCGCCGTTACCGCCATTTACGTGCTGGCCACCGTGGCCTTTGTGCGAGGGTTGGGATTCGCGGGCGTGCAGAAGTCGGAGGTGGTGGCGGCCGATCTTTTGAGGATATCGATGGGCGATTTCGGGAGTAAACTCATCGCGCTCATCATTTGCATCTCAGCGCTGGGCTCGGTAAACGGCCAGATCTTCACCGGAGCCCGGGTGTATTATGCCATGGGGCGCGACCACCGTGTGTTCAAGATTCTGGGAAGCTGGGATCCGCAGCGGAGCACGCCGGTGTGGTCGCTCCTGGTTCAGGGGGTGATCACCCTGGGTCTGGTGGCCGCTTTCGGATGGTATCAGGACGGATTCAACAATCTGCTCAATTTCACGACCCCGGTTTTCTGGACGTTTTTCTTTCTCGTGGGGTTGTCGCTGTTTGTTCTGCGTGCGAGGTACCCGGATGTGCCGCGTCCTTACCGGACGCTGTTTTTCCCAGTGACACCTGTTATTTTTTGTAGTTCCTGTTTGTTCATGATTTATTCCAGCGTCACATACGCCATTCAGCACAGGACGTATGAGGCGCTTTGGGCGATCGGGGTGCTGGTGGTGGGCATGCTGGTGGCGGCTGTTTCTGCGTTACGGCAGCCCCGGCTGGCTGCGACGGAGGAACCCACCAAGGGCGAGATCACTCGGCAGCCGTGATTCGGTAATTGAGCGTGCGCGAGCCGCCGATTTCTTCCGCCCGAAGCCACAGGGTTTTGCCGATGAGCTCCTTTCCACGGGGAAATCGATACTGGTGCACGGTCCGGCCGGGGCCCTGCTCCCGGATGAACATGAACTGACGGCGGCGGTCGGGGGCGAACAGCTCGCAGCGGAAAGACACAGGATATTCGGTTTCGTTGACGAAGACCTGCTGCACCACGAGGTCGCCCGATTCGTCCAGTCGGGTGGAAATCTCGATGTACACGTCGCCCAGGCCCACCTCCACAAAATGGTAACTACTGAAGCGGTAAGTGCTTTCACCCTGGATACGAAAATCAACACGGACGGGCTGGGGGCCTGTTTCCGCGTCGAATGGGAGGGTGAAAAAAACCTCGCGTTCCAGTGTCTCGCCTGGCTGGAGTTGAAAGGTGAATCGGCGGGGTGAAACCTGCCAGTTGGGCGGTGTCGTGATGAACGCCTCTCCGGAAACGGGTTCCAGAAAGGTATTCTCGAAGCGAAGCTGGTTTCGGTAGGGAACGCCATAAACACTGGGAAGACGTGTGGTGGCCAGCGTGACGCGCTGCCGCCATCGCGCGATGGGCACCGAAACGCCGTACACAAAGAGCGGCCAGTCATTCACGAGAATGGCCTGGCCGACGGCTGTGTTTTCCACGGGGACTTCTCTCCCCCACACATCGAGGGCGGTGATTTCACTGCCGAGATACAAAGCCTCTCGGGTAGGACGATTGGCCCAGAGTACCATGACACCTCTCTGCTTGTCGGTCGAGAAGATGCGATTGCTGGAGCCTCCGGGGAGGAGAACCGAGCCGATCGGCTCGGCCGAGGCCAGCGCATGGGCCGTCGTCCGCCAGGGGAGATACAGCTCGGTCGGCGTGCCGCTGGCAGTGCACAGGCCCGTGTGAGGATCAAAGGGATCCGGATGAAACGCGGCCAGGGCAGCGCCTTCCCGAGTGGCAGCCATCCGCAACACAAGATCGCGGACACGATCGCGGAGGGAATAGTCGCGGTCGTCAAGTGGTTGGAGGGAGAGGAAGATCTGCGGCGGGGCGGGGTTTTGGGGAACTTCTCGTAAAAAAGATTCGAGCTCTTCCGCGGTGAGCGGCGGCTCGCCGGTCAGATGCACAAACGCGAGGGGGAGCGGAGGAAAGGGCTGCAGCCAGTTCCAGGGAATCCCCAGCCGGATCTCCGCCACGACGTTGCCCAAGGCTTTGTGGGCCTGATCGAGGACCTGCTGGATGCGGGCCAGCCGGGGTGGCGGCTCGCCATCATCTTCCCCCAATTGCCAGTAGCGCACGAGGGTGGCCACCCGGGCAAAAGTGAACTCCAAGGAGGGCTGCCAGATTTTGGGGTCGGAACTGAGCACATCGAGCGCGGTGGCATCAACAGAAACCTTCTCCCGAACGCTGTCCGGCGGGGTGAGAAGGCCGACAATCTGCACGCCATGCGAGGCAAGATGCTCCAGAAAATGCGACGTTTCCTGAAGAGTTCGCTTGTCCGTGTTTTCGTCACACCAAACGGGGAATTTGACGTATCCGACCGCCGCGTGATGAAGGAGTTCCCGGAGGCGATCCGGCCCCGTGGGAAAAAGGCCCCGGGGAAGAGCCCAGCCGAAAGGCGCAAGATCGTTTCCCTCGGGCGGTCGCATGATCACAAATTGCAGCTCCGCGTCGCGGGAAGAATTTGAGCCCTGTGCGAGATGCACCCGAAGGCGATAATAGCCGGGCTGGTCCAGCGGCAGGCTCCGCTGGGCGGAACCCTTGTAGAGGGTCACGCCGCGGAGCGCTGGTTCGGGCGGGATTTCCTCCTGGCCGAAGGCGGGCTCGGACTCCAGCGCAATTTGCTCCTGTAAAAGTTCCTGCTGTTCCGCATTCGTCACCCGGATCTGTAACGGGGGGACTGGCGAAGGCACTCCCGACACCACGCAGTTGACGCGCGGTTGTTGAGGGAGCAGGTAAAGGCCGTTGGGACGGTCGAGCGTGACCCTCAGCATCGGCAGTCGGTGGAGTGAGACGGTTCCGAACCAAACCTCCGCTCCCACGTCGGCACGGGCACCGGCCTCCACATGAAGGGTCAACACAGCTTTTGCGACGAGCGCGTCGTCCACGTCGAATGGTCCCACGGTCAGCAGGGTCCATTCGGCGGTTTCTCCCAGTTGGCGTGAGCTGAGGAGGCGGAGCGGCTTGTCGTTGCTATCCAGCAAGGTGACTTCCAGAAAGATGCGGTCGTTCTGAACATTTCGCGTCCGCACCCACACCTGGGCCTGATAGCTGAAAAGCTGCGTGATACTGATGGGTGGGGTGCTGAGAGCGAGGGAGCCTCCGTCGAGGTAGCCCCACAGTGAACGCGGAGAATCGGGAGAGGCCACCGGAACGATTTCGGCTTTCACGTAGAGAGGGTACCGCGGCCCCTGCGCGCGGGTCCAGTAATCGGGAAACGAATCGTAATTCTGGTCGTGACTTTCATCAAAGTTGCAGCGGTAAACGATGCTCAGGTCCGGCTGCGAGGGGATACTCGGAGCGGGCAGAGACTTGGGCACCTCCGCCGCGACTCCTACAATGAGCAATGAGACCACGATTTGCGGTGGAAACACTGTTGTTCGATTCCCCGGATATTTATTTGCTGTGAAACCCCACGCCTGGGAGAGAGGCGTAGGAAAAACTCGTCGGCGAAATCCCGATCGCGGGATCGTCGGCACGTGCTGTCGGGATATATGGACTCCTGGAAAGCGCTTCGGCCAATAGCGGGGCGCTCATTGAGAGGGACTCAAACTGTGTTGAAAATCCGTCTGGCTGCTGACCTTGGCCCCATACCGGGCGATCTCCGCGAGACGTTACCCCGGATCCGGGAGCTGGCCCTGGAGGGGGTCGAGTTGGACCTCCTCGGACTGATGCCGCTGGAAGACTACACGCGGACGGCCATCCGGGAAATACGAAAATATCTGGCAGATTGGGATCTCACCCTGGCACTCGCACGTCTGCGACTTTCGAGGGGATTGGATGACCCCGATGGACTGGAAAAACGGATCGAGGAAATTCGCCGTGCCATGGACCTGACCTACCAATTAGGGGGGCGATACCTGAGCTATAGAATCGGCTTTATCCCGCAGAATCCGGAAAATCTTGAATGGCAGGTGCTGAAGGAGGTCCTGGCGGACCTGAGCCGGTGGGGGGAACGGGTGGGGGCGATCCTGGCGATTGAAACGGGGTGGGAACCGGCGGGA
>NZ_JACIYL010000337.1 GCF_014359955.1 Thermogutta sp.
AGCTTAAATACAAGTACGAATTCTTTGAACGCCCTTCTTTGGTCGCAGCGCAGGATACAGTCGCCCGCGACAGAATCGCGGTCGCCCAGTTACTTCACCCCGGGGGATGCCATGTGGCTCCGCGAGCGCTCAATAACCTGCTGGAAGCAGCCGCCCAACAACTGCATCTCCGTGTCGATCTGGCAAAATACGAGATCAACATCACGGACCCCGCCCTCTTCAACTTCCATCTGGCATTCATGCACGGGAGGAACGCTTTTCGGCTGACGGACGATGAGCGGCAGCAACTTCGCCTTTATCTGGAACGGGGCGGGATGATCCTCGCCGATGCCGTGTGTGCCAATCGGGCATTTGCCGAGTCATTTCGCCGGGAATTCGCGACCCTGATACCCGACCATCCCCTGCAGCCCATCCCACCCGATGATCCCATTTACACCACCGCATACGGCGGGTTTGACGTGCGCACCGTCACTCGCCGGGACCCTCAACCAGTCAGCCCGGACAGTCCCGCCGCCGAGGCGCTGCGACGCGTCCCACCGGAACTGGAGGGCATCCGCATTGAGGACCGCTGGGCGGTGATCTTTTCGCCTTACGATCTCAGTTGCGCACTCGAGCGTCAACAGACAGTAGGCTGTCGCGGTTATACCCCGGAAGATGCCGCCCGACTTGGAATCAATCTTCTCCTGTATTCGCTCCAGCAGTAGCCGAGCGTCTCCTGGATTTCTTTTCCGAGCGTATCGGCGCTGCCGACAGTTCGCATTGGTAAGCGGAAAGGATTTTTTCTTCGCACCGCCGGCCCCCTTTTGCATCTGGCCACCTGCCGCTTCGACTCACGCCCCCTCGGAGGTCTCGTGAGAATCGCTGGCAGTACTGCTGGCGGCCTGGGCGTCGGCCTCGCTATCCGGTGAAGCCGACTTATCAGCCATTTCACCTTTTTCACGCCAGCGAAGTTCGGCGCGATGCCTTTCGATAAACGCTCGGATCTCGTCACCGAATTCCAGCAGGCGGAACCACTGGTCGGCGTAGAGGGTCACAGGCATCCGTTGCAATCCATAAACACTCACGGCCCCCTTGGGACTGACTTTGCACGTCAGCGGGGGCAACTCCGGTCCCAGTTCGGCAAGCAGCCGATCCGCTTCTTCCAACGTGATCTCGCCCGCCGCCAGTTTTGCCAGGATCTCCTTCCGGTGCATGGCATCCTCACTCCTCTCAAAACGGTTTTTACGGGGTCCAAGCTGTCACCCGCGACAGCCTCCTTCGTCGTTCTCCACCATTTCGTGCTGACGAGTTCAGAAACCCAACCCCTTGGTCCTCGTTTTCACTCGCAACAAGTACATGTCGGCCGTGATATAGAGAGTCGACCCGTCATCGCCGAAAGCGCAATTTGCCGTGGGGACTTTCACACGGATGCGGCCAAGGAACGTGCCATCCGGGCGAAAAATGTTGACACCCCCTGGCCCGGTGGCAAAGAGATTGCCCTTCTGGTCCACTTTCATCCCGTCGGGCAATCCCGGCAATCCCGATTGCTGCCACGGTTTTGCGTCGAAGAACACCCTGCCTTGGCCCAGCGTTCCGTCTTCACGCACGGGAAACGCCATCCACAGGGGGCGCTGGGGATCCGACTGTGCAACATACAGAGTCTTCTCGTCTGGAGAAAAGGCGATCCCATTTGGTCGATTCATGTCCCGCACCAGCAGCGTCAGTTTACCATCCGCGGAAATGCGGTAGACCCCGCAGAATCCCAGCGCATTCGGGTCTCGCTGTGCCTCCGGTGTCATTCCGTAGGGAGGATCGGTGAAATAAATGTCGCCGTTCGATTTAACCACCAGGTCGTTCGGGCTGTTGAGCGGCTTTCCCTCGTACTGGTCGGCCAACGTGATGAAACACCCTTTTTCCCATCGGGCGACACGTCGATCGCCGTGCTGACAGACGAGCAAGCGACCCTGGCGATCCAGTGCCAAACCGTTCGATCCTGACTCGCCGCCCCTCTCTCTGAAACCCGTGTACCCGGAGGGTTTCAAAAAGATGTCAATCCCCTGCCCTTCTTTCCATCGGTAGATCGTGTTTTTCGGCACATCCGAAAAGAGAAGATATCCACCCTCGGAAATCCAGACCGGCCCCTCGGACCACTCAAACCCCTCAGCGAGTACCTCCACCTGGGCGTCGGGAGCAATCAGTTCGTCCAGACCGGGATTGGCCCGTTCAATCCAGGCCACCTTTTCGGGCGGGTTTTGCGACGCCTCTCCACCGAAGACAACTTGCGTCGTTACGCCAAGAACAACCATCATGGACAGCGCGTATTCCGTCCGATACAAAACGCGGGTCGTACCCGAACCGAAGAGCTTCCACATAAGACACCTCCTGACATGTTGCAATCACTGGAAAAGATCGCCGGACGTCATCTTTCCTGCCAACGAAACGAGTCACTCAGAGCCGGTCAGCCGTGAATACTCTTCCCCATGCCGGGGACTGACACGAACTCTTCTTACGGGGGTTGACTTTTCACCCGAAACACGCTGGCCCCTATCATAACGGTTGGTTTTCCCGTTGGCAATTAACGGGGACGCTTGGGTATTGGCGGAATAGACTGGGTATTGCTGGAATAGACCAGGCTTCGCACCGTTTTCGGCCTCTCCGGACCTCTCCAACCTAACCGGCCCTCTTTCACGAGGCCGTCGAGAGAATATGACGCGAACCGAGCGATGCGCCCGGACTTTGTGCCGTGTGATCCATTTGACGGCAGGACGAGGCGGACGGTGCAAGGATCGGCCTCGTCGTGTTACTCCAGGCGGATCCGGTAGATATGCACCGCCAAGGGACCAAAGGTATCGACGAACTGCCGATTGCCCAGGGGTAGCGATCTGCCTTCCTCCACCACCTCCACAGATCCAGACACCGAGTCAGCAAGGCCGGAAAGAACGAATTTCGCCGTGACGGGCTTTTCCTCGGGATCGTAGTTGACAGCGAAGATATACGCGAATCCGTCATGTCTGGTGAGGAAGGCGGCCAACCGGGCTTTCTCGGGGACTTCCACACGGAGCTTTGCGGTCTCTCTGGCAGCGAGAATGGCCGGCGCCAGACGGGTGAGCTGATCGTTGATCTCTTTGAGAGCCCGCTGGTTTTCTTCGGGAACTCCGAACTGACTGTACGCCGGCTTCCACACATGGGTGAAATACCCGATGGCCGTCGCGCCGCCACAGAGTGCCATCCAAACTTCGGCACGAATATGGCGCCCCGTCACGTCCTTCTGCCTTTCCAGCGGGCCGGTGTATTGCCCTCCTTTACTCGTTTCGATCCAGGCATAGACGGGACGCTCTCCTGCCATCGCCGTGAGCTGGGCGGTGGCCTCGTAAACAAGATGGATCCATTCCGGCTTGTTCCATCCATAGATGGGATAAATATCGAAACCCACCACGTCGGTTGCCTCGATATACGCGGGATAGAGGGAGCGCCGTTCCTGGTCGCTCCATTTGCTGAAATGGGGATGAAAATAACCGGTGAAGGTCATGAACACCGGCCGGGATGGATCGGCCAACTTGATCTTTTGGTAAACTTCCTTCGTTCTTTCCGGCCACTGTCGGGGCACCAGTCTGGGTGGGGAGAGAAAGACGTTTTGGCCCGCTGTGTCATACCCCGCCACCTCGCTGATGGAGCCCCACTCATTCTGTCCAGCCTGAGTGCGAAGGACTCGAAACCGGAACTCTTTTGCTGTCAGCGGCTGCGGCAAGGTGAATTCCTGCTTGCCGCGTCTGGGCTCCAAATGGAAACGGGCGACTTCGCGATCGCCGTCCAAAAGCGCAATCTCCGTCGCGACGCTCAATCCCGGCGATACTGTAAGCCAGAAAGCCACCCGGCCGACGGTTGCCGGTGATTTCAGCCGAAGCGTCCACTCCGCGTTTTCAAGGGGATCGAGAACCGACCAGGAGGATTCGTCCCCGTCCACCATCCGCCACAAGGGGGTTTTCGGATTGAGACGCAAACCGGGACCCGGCTGAACGTCAGCAGAACCTTCCTGGTGAGGAAGGTCTGGCTCGTCATCATGGATATAGCCAAGCAAGGCGGGGTGGCCCTTGATCGCTGGGTCGTAGGGCATCACCCCGTAGAGTCCCGCCGCTTTCACCAGCTCCAGATACTCCGCCACATTCTGTGTTCCCCCAGCCCGGGGCCAGTATCCGGCCACCGTGTTCATACCGCACTTCTTGACCAGAGGGAAATTGGAAGGATTCTGCAGCCACGCCATGATCGGGAGGAACGGCTTGCCGTTGACATACAGGACCCGGTTCGGACCGACCTCCACAGTTTCAATCGGCGGCAATTGTCCATACACCGCACCGGCAGCTAAGTTCATCAGTAAGACGGTCGCAATCAACCTAAAAGTCCACCGAATCAATCGCACGTAACGGATGCACAAGCGCATGAGGACACCTCCTGCGAAAAAGAGCATGCCCAGGAAACATGAAAACGCTGTTT
>NZ_JACIYL010000338.1 GCF_014359955.1 Thermogutta sp.
CAAACTCGTTAAAGAGTTTCTCATCGGGAATTCGAAACTATCAATCGGAGGGCCGTTTTCTCATGAGAGTGAGAACCACCGGCCACCGAGGTGTCCCAGGGGAGAGGGGCGATCACGTCCGGCACGCGAATGAGCGGGCAAAGGACGGTCACTGGCTGACGGATGTGCGGACCGGGTTGCTCAACGCGGGAAGACAGGGAACCAATTGTTTTGCAAATCGTCCGGATGGAATCGTCCTTCCCCATTTTACGAATTTTCACTGTTTTCCACCGGCCCGATTTGCCGAAGTGATTAATGAGGCGCGGGTCAGAAGGAGCTGAACCACGGCCGAGACTGTATGGAGCGTTTTGTTCCCGGCGTTCCGACCCAGCGGTTTGCGGGCTGACCTGTCAGGAGGAGTCCCGCGCGAAGGAGTGTGCGGAAAGGCGGCTCGCAAACTCGGGAACGCGGTGTGGGAAGTCGGTGAGAAAGCCGACTGGGATGGACTACCTTGAGCGAGTGACAGTTTGGAGAGCCTGCGATGAAGGTCTTCACTACAGGTCAAGTTGCCAAGATCTGTAAAGTGGCCCCGCGCACCGTCAGCAAGTGGTTCGATTCGGGCCGTCTCAAAGGTTACCGCATCCCCGGTTCGCAGGATCGGCGCATTCCACGGGAATCGCTGATCAAGTTCCTGAAGGAACACGGGATGCCCCTCGGTGAGCTTGAGGACGAGACCACCGCCAAGGTGTTGATCGTCGCTCAGGATCAGGTGCTCATCGAGAACCTCAAGAAAGAGCTTCCACCGGAACGCTCTTTCAAAGTGGCGGTCGCATCGAGCGGCTTTGATGCGGGAATTCAGGCCGAGAGTTTCCGCCCCGATTGCATCGTGGTGGACTTCTCCATCGGCCGCACGGAGGCCCTACAGATCTGCCAGCATGTCCGTCGCAATTCTGAATTCAGCGACGTCATCCTCATTGCCTTGTTGCCGGACGACGGAAGCGCCATGAGCTTCGACCGATCGTCCATCAACGAGACGTTCAAGAAACCGTTCGATGCCCATCTGCTGGCCGAACGGATTCGCACCCTCGTGGGCGCGAAGAAAGAGCTGGTCTGATGACTCAGCTCCCCGTTTGATTCCCGATCGCCGGTTTCCCGTTCAACCCGTTACGGCAAGCCCCCCGTAACGGTTCACATTCCCGCAGCTCACCGCTGCGGTTTTTCTTTTTCTTGACGCGCCCACACCGGATCGCGGCGATCAGCCGGCCTTTTTCGTTCTTCGCCGCACGACTTTCTTCTTCCCGGAGATGGCTTCTCTTTGGGCCTTTTCAGCCAGCCACTGCAGCGCGTTTTCCAGAGTGACATCATCCGGCGACACATCTTTGGGAAGGGTGGCGTTCGTTTGGCCGTCTGTCACGTACGGACCGTAGCGGCCGCTCATCACCCGCACGGGTTGCCCCGTCACAGGCGACGGGCCAAGTTCGCGAAGCTGGGCGATCCGCCGGCGCCGGGATTTGGGCTCTGCGAGCAGTTGAAGAGCCTCCTCCAGCGTGATTTCGGTGGGAGATTTACCCTCGGGAAGGGATCGGGTGGCCTCACCACATTTGACATACGGCCCATAGATTCCCAGATGGACTTCGACCGGTTCTCCGGTCTCCGGGTGAGAGCCGAGATTCTGTGGGAAACGGAACAGCTCGAGAGCTTTTTCCGGTGTGAGATCTTCGGGGCGGATGCCCGGCGGTAGTGACACCCGCTCGGTCGCCTCGCCGTTTTCCCCGGTTCCCCGCTGGAGATAAGCCCCAAACCGACCGGTGCGAAGGTAAATGGGCTTGCCCGTCTCCGGACAGACTCCAATCGGTTCTTCCTCCTTCTCGGCCTTTTCGAAAAATGTTTTCGCCACATCCGGGGTCAGCTCATCGGGGGCGATGTTTTCCGGAAGCCGGACCCGCTTGTCACCCCATTCCAGCATCGGGCCGTAGCGTCCAATTCGCACGTAGATTTCGGGCTGATCCTCGCCGACGTCTGACGGCCGCCCGATCCGGATCCGGTTGATCTCCCTCGCGTCGATTTCGGCGATCTTGGCCTCCAGCAACCGCTTGAGGCCGGGATGCCCATCCCCGTAATAAAACCGCTTCAGGTAATCCACCCAGTGGAGTTCCCCTCGGCTGATGGCGTCCAGCTCATCCTCCATTTGAGCGGTAAATGAATAGTCCACCAGTTCGGGAAAATGCTGCTCGAGGAGCTGGCAGACCGCAAACGCCACCCAGGTGGGAACCAGCGCGTTGTTTTTCTTGATGACGTATTTCCGCTCGAGAATCGTGTCGATGATGGTGGCATAGGTGCTGGGCCGACCGATTCCGAGTTCCTCCAGTGCTCGGGTCAACGTCGCTTCGGTGTAGCGCGCCGGAGGCTGGGTCACATGGCTTTTCGGCTCCACTGTCTCCAGGAGAACGCTGTCCCCCACCCGAAGCGGTGGCAATAACGTTTCGCGATCGGCGAGTTCAGCATCGGGATCGTCGGCCCCCTCGACGTAGGCCCGGAGGTATCCGGGGAAGTCGATTGTTCGGCCGGTGGACTGAAAGACCGCTCCGTCTGCCTCCACCCGCACGGTCATCCGTCGCCCCCGGGCGTCAGCCATCTGGCAGGCCACCGTTCGCTTCCAGATAAGGTCGTACAGCCGCAATTCGTCCCGGGAAAGGACGTCTTTGAGCGATTCCGGCGAGGCGAAGGGGTGTCCCGCAGGCCGAATTGCTTCATGGGCCTCCTGCGCGTTTTTGACAGTTGTCTGGTAGACCCGGGGCCGTTCCGGCAGATACTCTGGTCCGTACTGCGACTCGATCAATTGCCGGGCCGATTCGACGGCTTCCTCGGCCAGGTGCGTGGAGTCTGTTCTCATGTAGGTGATATACCCGTTTTCGTAGAGCCGCTGGGCCAGTTGCATCGTGTACCGGGCGGTGAACCCGAATTTGCGGTTGGCTTCCTGCTGCAGGGTGCTCGTGGTGAAGGGGGGCGATGGCCGTGAGGTGTAGGGCTTCTCTTCTGCGAGAATCACCCGGGCCGATTTGCCCCGCAGCCGTTCTGCCAGGGCCTCCGCTGCTGGTTGATCCAGCAGGAGCAATTCCGGATTCTTCAACTGGCCGGTTTGGGGATCGAAATCCTTGCCGGAGGGAATCCCTCGCCCGTTGACGCTCACCAGTTGGGCCGAGAAATGGGCCCCCGTCGGGGCAAGGCATTCCGCCGCCAGATCCCAGTACGTCGCGCTGCGGAAGGCCATCCGCTGGCGTTCTCGGTCCACGATGAGTCGCACGGCCACGCTTTGCACCCGCCCCGCCGATAGACCTGGCCGAATTTTCTTCCACAGAAGCGGGGACACGTCATAGCCGAAAAGGCGGTCCAGGATCCGTCGGGCTTCCTGCGCCCGCACCAGATTCTCGTCGATCTGCCGGGGGGACCGCAAAGCCTGGAGAATCGCCTCGCGGGTGATCTCGTGGAACACCAGCCGCTGGACGGGCACCTGGGGCTGGAGAACTTCGCACAAATGCCAACTGATGGCCTCGCCCTCCCGGTCCTCGTCAGTCGCCAAAAGCAATTCCTCCGCCGACTGAAGAGCCTTCTTGAGCTTCTGGACCTGTTTGAGTTTATCTTTGGGGACGATGTAGATAGGCTGGAAGCCGTTTTCCACATCCACCCCAAGATACGCCCAGGGTTTGGAGCGGTACTCGGGCGGGCAATCGGTGGCACGCTCCGGCAAATCCCGAATGTGCCCCAGGCTGGCTTCGATGGTGTACGGGGAGCCCAGGAAGCGGCTGATCGTCCGGGCCTTGGTGGGCGACTCCACAATGACCAGCTTAATCTTTTCGCCCTTCCCGCGAGCCGCTCGCCTCTTAGGGGAATCGCTCTTTCCTGCTTGACGTGCCTTCTTCTTCGCCATGGGCAAACTCGGGAATCAAAATCGAAATAGACAATTTGGCCGATAAACTTTTCACGCTTAAAGCCCGTGCCACCTGCAGGGAACATCCGCTTTCTTTTTTACTTTTAGCCCATCCCAGCGCCGCGATGCTGGTGTCACCCGCCGGGACAGCCAGTTTTCACTCTTTACTTTGTTTCCGAAAACTTTCCAAGCCCGCCTGACCCCCACGCAACGGTCGGATGATATCACCAGTAGGAACTATCTCCTCGTTTTCTGTCCCGCTATCTTATGGTCATGCGGCGGAACCGGACAATATCGGAGACGCCCTCTACTGGCCAAATCAACGTCTTTTTCGGCTTGCTAGACTCTGTTGCCGGATCGTGTGGACACGGCCTCGTCGTATGTTGGTGGGGGGATATACCCCATTATCGGACTACAAGCGCTCTGCCTGATTTTCGCAATTTCGGTCGTTTGAGATGGCGGCAGAGTGGCGAGGTGGGCCTGGCGACGCGCTTGGGAACAGGGGAAAGGTCGGGCATCCCACGGGGCTAACCACGCGCGAAGTTTCGTTTTCGGCGGGAAA
>NZ_JACIYL010000339.1 GCF_014359955.1 Thermogutta sp.
TTCGTTGTCCAGGCCCGCGTAGCCGCTGGCCATTGAGCGCTTGTTGACGATGATGGTCTTGGCGGCGTTAAAAAAACCTACGGAGTGGCACGCGAAGGGGCCGGATCAGTGATTTTGGAATTGCGAAGTGACGTCGCGGATCCGCAACGGGTCCTCGACGAAGTTCGCTCGGAAGTGGACCGCATTCCCAGTTTTCCGGAACTCGCCGAAAAACCCGAGGTTCGGCTCATCACTTTTCGCCGGGCTGCGATCACCGTGGGAGTGATCGGGCCCGATTCGGATGATCCCCGCGCTGAACGGGCGCTCCGCGAGCTGGCGGAAAAAGTCCGGGACGAACTGGTCGCGCTTCCCAACGTCAATCAGGCAGACCTGATGGGGGTTCGCCCGTACGAGATTTCTGTCGAAATACCTGAACATGTCCTCCGCAAATACGGGCTGACGTTGCAGCAGGTGGCCCAGATCATCCGCCGGGAAAATATTGAGGTCCCCGGCGGGACGCTTCGATCGCATGCTCAGGAAGTTCTGCTCCGTGGAAAAAGCAAGGGGCTGACGGGCAAGGAGATCGCTGAAATCCCCCTCATCACATCGCCGGATGGGACGATCCTGCGGCTCGGTGATGTGGCCACAGTTCGCGATGCCTTTGCGGATACGACGGCCTTCAGCCGGATCAACGGTCATCCGGGGATGGCCATCGTTGTTAGCAGTACGTCTGACGAGGACATCATCAAGACCACGCATGATGTTCATGAATATGTTGCCAGGAAAAAGTTGCCGCCGGGATATCAACTGGTGACCTGGGGCGATTTCTCGACCTACGTGCGGGATCGCCTCAATTTGCTGGCCCGCAATGGCCTGCAGGGGCTGATCATCGTCTTTGTGCTCCTCGCCATCTTCCTGGAGATTCATCTGGCGTTCTGGGTGGCCCTGGGTATCCCCATCGCGATGCTGGGAACGGCGATCATCATGCAATGGAGCGACCAGACGCTCAACATGATGTCGATGTTCGCGTTTCTGATGGCCCTGGGTATGCTCGTCGATGATGCCATCGTGATCGGTGAAAACGTTTACGTACACCGACAGATGGGCAAGAACTACATACAGGCGGCGGTGGACGGCACGGCCGAGGTGATTCCGTCCGTCACCACCTCGGTCATGACGACTGTGATTGCTTTTGCGCCGCTGTTCTTTGTGCCCGGAATTATGGGGAAATTCGTTTGGCTTTTGCCCTTTGGTGTGATCACGATGCTCCTGGTCTCCCTGGCAGAGGCGATTTTCGTCCTGCCCTGCCACCTTGCCCACGACCCGCGTCATCGCCGGGAACGTGAACGCCGCCTGATGGAGCTGGAAGATTCCGCAGATGAACAGGCTGCCGGGGGCGATGTGCCGGTGATTCGGGGGCGGCGGCGTCGCTGGTTGGTGCTCCTCTGGCGGATCGCCAGTGTGATTGTGATGGCGGCCGTTTTGATGTTTCTCGCCAGTGGTACCGTGCCTGGTGAGATGGCCTGGATTGTCTGGACGGCCGTCGTGCTGGCTGTCGGGCTTCCCATCCTGGGGCTGTATTTGCCGGCGATTGAGAAATTCACCAATGCGGTTAACTTTTATGCGGATTCGGTTTTGCAGAAGTTTATTGACCGGATTTACACGCCGGTTTTAAAGTTGGCTCTTCGGTTCGCTCCGATCAGTTTCAGTGTCGCCCTGGCTGCGTTGATCACGGCCTTGGGCCTTGTGGCATCGGGACTGGTTCCCTTCATTCCCTTTCCCAAGCTGGATTCGGAATTTTTGGAAGCGCAGGTTTACTATCCCGCTGGCACCCCCGAGGAGGTGACCAGGCGGGCCACTGCCGCGATGGAAGAGGCGATCTGGGAGATCGACCGAGAGTGGCGTGAAAAGGGAGTTCCGCTCGTCAAGACGGTCTATCGCGTGGTCGGGGAAACGTCGGCAGGAGCTTTGCGGGTAGGAAATGAACTTCCCACGGGCAGCCATTCCGGAAAGTTGGAAGTCGAGCTCGTCAACGCCGAACAGAGACCGATCACGAGTGAGGTGATCGTGAAACTGTGGCGAGAAAAGGCAATGAAGCTGGGGCGGAATTTCCCCGGGGCAGAGAGTGTCACTTTTCAAAGCCAGTCTCGGGGTCCCGGGGGAGCGCCCATCGAGTTCCGGCTCCTTGCACCCGTCCACAAAATGCAGGAACTGGAAGAGGTCGTGGAGAAATGCAAGGCCTACCTCGCTCAGGTTCCTGGCGTGTTTGACATCCAGGACGATGCACGTGCGGGAAAGTGGGAATTCCAGATAAAAACCAACGATAAAGCCAAGGCATTGGGGGTCACCCTGGCCGATCTGGCAGGGACTATCCGTGCTGCCTATTACGGTGAAGAGGCCATGCGCCTCCAGCGCGGCCGCCACGAAGTCAAAGTGATGGTGCGATATCCGGAGGATGAACGCCGCTCCCTGGCACACTTTGAAGACATTCGAATCCGCACGGGAAATGTGGAACGGCCGATCACAGAGCTGGCGCAAATTACCATTCAACGCGGTTATTCACAGATCAACCGGCTGGATCAGCTTCGCGCCGTCGCCATTACGGCTGACGTGGATGAGGCCGTGGTCAATTCGCAGAAGATCGTGGACGAGCTGAAATCGAAGATCATCCCGCAATTGCTTGCGGATCCCCGTTATTCGGAGATCCAGGTGCGGTGGGAGGGAACACAGGAGCAGACGAATGAATCCATCCAGGCCATGATCTGGGGATTGATGGTGGCCCTGGTGGCCATGTTCGCGCTGCTCACGCTGGAATTCCGATCCTATTTCCAGCCAATCATCATTATGCTCATCATCCCGTTCGGACTGGTGGGGGCAATCGTCGGACACGTTATCATGGGGATGCCTTTGACATTGATGAGCATCTTCGGGATGGTTGCCTTGACGGGTGTGGTCGTCAATGACTCGATCGTGCTGGTGGATTTCATCAACATGCGCGTTGAAAACGGCATGTCGGTGAAAGAAGCCATTGTCGATGCGGGAAGGCGGCGTGTGCGGCCGATTATGTTGACTTCGATCACGACGATTGGTGGTCTTGCGCCCTTGGTTTTCGAGCGATCCGTCCAGGCACAGTTCCTCATTCCCATGGCTGTGACGATTTGTTTCGGCCTGGCGTTCACCACTGTGCTTTGCCTGCTCCTGGTTCCCGTGGTGTATCTGCTCTATAGCTGGGTCATGCCGGTCAGGGTGGCGGAGGAACTGGAGGAAGGAACTGTTCCCGGCGGTACGGACAGAGAGAGAACTGTCCGGCGAGAGCCAGAAAGTGAACGTGTGCCGATTGCTGAGCCGGCGTTTTCGATGGAAGAACCGGCAGACACATCCGAGCCGTTCAACGCGCCGCGAAGTTTGTGACGGCACCCCTCTCTTTTTCAGAACAAAGCTCTTTGGGCACGCATTGTACGTCAAACAGCGGGCAGGCGCTGGTCCAGTAGCGTAGGCTGCCCAATGGTAAGGCCGAGCTGGTGAGCGTGGATAACCTCTGCCGGAGGTGTGCGCTGATCAGGCGGCCGGTTCCCTCTCACCCGGTCCCTCGATTTGGTAAAATGACGCGAACAGTGGAGGGACTTTATCTTTGCAAACCGACAGCCACCAGCAGGGAGAGTTTGTGATGAATCTGCGAGAGGAACGCTACGCCCGTTTCGCGCTGGTTCGCGAGATGATGGAAACACCCGAGATTCTCGCCCGTTTCGATCCTGCCGTGGCCGACGAAGCCTGCCGGATTGTGGAACAGACGAAACGGCTGTTTCTGACGGGCGAGGGGTCCAGCAGGATTTTTCCGGCCAAGAATCTCATCTACGAGAATCTGCGACGCGGCGGTGTGTGGACTATTGCCACCGACGGTGCCCGGCAGGCCCATGAGTACCGCCTGCAGGATTTCACGGTCTTCGCGGCCAGTAACAGCGGCAAGACCAAAGAGGTCATCTCCCTGTTTATGAAGCTGGCTGAGGAAAACCATCCGCGTCGATTGGGGTTGACAGCCAACAAAGGTGTCAAACTTGAAGAGGTAAGCACGCAGTGCTACCACCTGACGTGTGGTCCGGAAAACGCCGTGGCGGCCACGAAAAGCGTTGTCGAGCAGGCGCTGTTCTATCGGGCACTTCTGGCCCAGGCAGAGGGCGACGACCTGCTCCGCGTTTCGCGCACGGAAGCCGCGGAAGCAGCCCGCCAGGTTCTGGAAATGTCGATTGATCCTGGTCTGATTGAAAAGCTGGTGGCGGCACCGCTCATTTATTTTGCCGGGCGAAATAACGGCGTGGCCGAGGAGCTGACTCTCAAAACCAACGAAATCACCCGCAAAAAGAGCGATTTTCTGGAAGGCACGTACGCCGTCCACGGGATCGAAGAGGTGATGGATGCCAATGAAGTGATGGTGGTGATCGATCCTTTCCCGGCCGAAATGGAAAAGTTCCAGCAGGTGCTGGCG
>NZ_JACIYL010000034.1 GCF_014359955.1 Thermogutta sp.
TTGAGTGCCGCTACTATCTCGATAAACGGAGTCGGCTCATAGTAATTCAGCGAAATAACCTCCCGGAGGGCTGAGTTTTCCTCAGCCGCTTCCGGAAGCCATCGCGGCGGATGGTGTTCTTCAAGCCAATTCCGGATCGTGAGAACACCAATAAAAGGACCCTGGAGAATCTTTTCGTTATTATTCGACACGTATTTTACCGCGTCACCTGGCGATCCTGGTGCGTCATCCAACGTTGCGATGATCGTTTGCAGCAACTTGTCCGAAACATGCTCAGGAAGACGCGGAATTCTGTAGGTCACAACCTTGCTGACCCTTTCCGGACGGCACAACACAACGAGACGACCGCAGGGAAGCACGGTCCAGCCGCGCTGGGCCGCGATTTCTTCGAGGATCTGTTGGATCGTCTTTTTTCCCGGTTGGATCGCTACGGTTTTCAGATCGGGAGCGTTCTCCCAGAGGAGGGACTCCGGGTCCACGGAAATGGGCAGGGAACTCCACTCGGTCAGGCGAGCAAGCGCAAGACCCAGAGGAACCTCCGGCCAGGATTCGATGTGCAACTGGAGCTGCAGTCCAGCAGTGGAGGCCTTTCCGGCATCAGCAGCCGGCGGCGAGTTCTGGCCACAGGGTGTTGCCCCTGGCCAATGCTGTGCCGCACGAGGTGGACTTTCACGGCCCGGTGTGCCCGATTCTTGTGGGACGATGGGCTGACCGGCAGAAAGTTTACCGGGCCACGCGGGAGCGACGGCCTCGAGGTTCACAGCTTCTCCCCCCGCAATGGTGGCAAGTTGTTCCAGGACGCGAGGATCAACATCGCGGCGAATAAATCGCACACAACCGTCGGCCATCACCGCAAGCATGCCACCGGGCAAGGCGGAACCGAAACCGTCAGGTCCTTTCACATACGGAGGCTTCGTCAGTCCTCTGGCCGTGGCTCTCCCGCCAGCAGCCCATGGTCCGAGCTGGTCCTCTACCGGGAGAAGGGCCAGCGTGTTGGACAGCCCATCCTTTACATCTTCCCTTTTGATCGACTGACGAAAGTTGAAAAGGCCTGCCCGTGGGCTGGAAGCAGGGAGATTCCCGGAATCGGGCCCCACCCCAGTCACACCGACGAGGTGGGTGTCGTAGTATCCCGGAACATGCTGTGTTGCGCCAAGCAACGGGTTGGTCACCTCTGGAAGAAACCGTTGGGTCACCGGTTGATTTTGCGGCGCATTCCACGAATAGCCGGGTTGAAGACCTTTTGACCATTCAGGGTAACCAAGGTAGGGAAGGAGTTCCGAAATCCAGCTCAGCCGTGTTTCAGGGGGCAAAAGATCCCCGCCGATCGCAGCCCGTGGAAAACTCGTCTGGCGTTCGACGTATTGATTGAGGCTCCTGCCAAATTTTTCCGCGTGCACGAAGGACTGGACTGCGGCAAGGGCAAGCCAGAGCCGTGCAAAGGCCTCGCCGGTCGCCTCGACATTTTGAAGGGGGCTGGGCTGTTCGGCGGGAGACCACTCAATCGCCACTGCTGTGTCCTTCGCGGAAACGGCCGTGCGTTCAAAACTCGAGCTCACTCTGTTGATTGTGGGCGACCACGCCTCCGCGGTCATTCCCGTGGGCGACATTTTTGCAAGCAGATTTTCATCCTTTTCAAGGGTTTTCAGTTGTTCCAGGCCCTCAAGCCGTAGTTTTTCCAGTTGATCGTGGAGCGATGCGGCATCTTCCTTTTGGCGACATGACAAAAGCAAGGTCAACCTGATCTGATCGCCGGAGAGGGACCAACCGGCACAGAATGTGTCGCTCCTCTGTTGCAGAGTTTCCAGCAATCTCACCAGTTCTGGAAAACCCGCCAACCATTTGGCCCCGAAGACAGAATAAACGCTGTGAGCCTCTCCGAGGAAAAACACCTGGAACCGCCGGGCGTCGTTCAGGATGTTTGCCAGTGGATGTTGCGAATTTTTACCGGAGTTTTCGCCGGTTGTGTGTTGCCTTAAAAGCCGATCCAGGAAATCAACGTTGCCCACCAGTAGGGTGTGGGAGTCCAGGACGGCTAAAGCGAGGTCCAGTGAGGGATCAGGGTGGCGGCGCAGCGCTACATCGGCGTAACGCGCGAGTTCCTGTCCAAATTGATTAAGCGAATCAGCCTGCTGGTCGGGCGTCAGTTCGAAAATACAGGCGCGGGGTTTCCTCCATTTGCCAAACACCAGGTGCGCGGCGAGGCTTTCCGTTTTCAAACCCATCGCTCGTTGACATTCGGCCGCAAACGTCCGATAGGCGTCCAGGTCGAGCGGCACCACAAGAAATCGCAGAAATGGATCGGCCGGTGGAACTTTATCATCCACCCCGAAGATTTCCGTGATGTCCTCACCGGCTGCCTCCAGGATCCACTGGCCTGGGGGCATATTCTTACCTTCTTGAACTTCCTTGACAGGCACAGGCTCACGCTGTTCCGCCGGAACCAGCGGCGGTTGGACCGGTCCAGGCGTTTTTGGACCGAGAGATCGCAGGTAAATGACTATGGTGGAGGCTGCGAGCACTAAAAATCCCACCACCACGATCCACTTGCGACGGGCCCAGACCCCTCCGTGTTTGGGCGTTCCCTCGTTCGCCTGCCCGGTGTCGGACGATGGTAATACGCTTGATTCTCTGCGTGTTTTTTCGCCCTCCGCCGTCGGGCTTTCCGACGCACCATTCGGCGGTGTTTGGAGTTCCGCTGCCACCGTGCCCGTAGTTTGAGAAGCCGTCTTTTCCGAGGGGAAGCCACTTCTAGGGCTTTCCTCGAGCGGATTTTCCGCTCCGTGTTCCTCCTTCGAAAGGTCCGCGGGACTGCCCGTTGGCGACGGTGGTTGCCAGCCCGGCGGAGGCGTCACCTGAACCAAACTGCCGCACTTGGGGCACGGCCAAATTCCTCCGACGGCCTCAAGGCGTCGGACACGGAGCCTCGCCAGGCACGTAGGACATTCGATTGTGAAAAGACTCTCACCCACCGGCCGACCTGCTCGAGAAGTTCGCGACGGAATTGACGCTCCCACTCATTACGGGCAATACTATCTGAACCTAGCACACGCCTGGAGGCAAGGGAGTGCCCATTGTCAAGTTTTTCGCGCGGAATACGCTGGAATCATATTGGGTTGAACAACCGCCAAGAAAGATTCTGGGGAACCTCTCGAACTTTACATTAACATTGCAGGAGAACCGTTTGAATGCTCAACATCCCGTGGGTGGATTGCCGGTCGGAGGATCCGTCTCACTTACTGACCTCCCTGCGTCGAAAACTGGGCGTTCAGGGAGACATAGTCAGTCCTGCCTCTCGTGCCAAAACGAAAGAAGTTTTTGGGGAAGAGTTGACACCCAGCCAGGTCGTGGAACGCATCTGCCGTGATGTCCAGAATCGCGGTCTCGCTGCTGTGCTCGACTATTCCGTGAGAATTGACAACGTTGCATTAGATGGGGAGAGCATCCGCGTACCGGCCAGCGAGCTAGAAAAGGCCCATCGCGATGCCGATCCCGATTTTCTCGCCGCGGTTCGTCGCATCCGTGCCAACATTGAGCGCTATCAGAAAGCTATCCTCCACCGAGATGTCCTTGTCGAAACCGTCGGGGGATTTCTTAAAGAGCGTTACCGTCCGGTCAGGCGGGTGGCGGTCTGCGTTCCCGGCGGAGCAGCCGCCTATCCATCCACGCTGCTGATGACCGTGGTCCCAGCTCAATGCGCCGGGGTGAAGGAGATAGCCGTCCTCGTCCCGCCAACCAAATTCGGCGCCTACAACCCCGACATTTTGGCAACCTGTTTCGAACTGGGTGTCCATGAAGTGTATCGTTTAGGAGGAGCCCACGGCGTCGCCGCGCTGGCCTACGGAACTGAGTCCACACCGAAGGTCGATAAGATCGTGGGACCGGGCAATTTGTTCGTGGCTCTCGCAAAAAAATATGTGTTCGGGGAGGTGGACATCGACTCTATTGCCGGTCCCAGCGAGGTGGTCGTCATTGTGGACAGTACCGCCACGCCCGAGTTTGTGGCTTTTGATCTCATGGCCCAGGCTGAACATTCGCCAGGCTCGAGTGTCCTTATCGGATGGGAAGAAAAAATTCTTCGCGAGACATTGCGCATCCTCGACTCTCGCCTGCAGGACATGGAACGCGGTGACCTTGCGCGATCAGCCCTGGAGGAATTTGGTGCCGTTATCCTTGCAAAAAACGCCGAGCAAGCCTGCGAGTTGACTGATGAAATTGCACCGGAGCACGTCCATGTGGCGACTGCAAATCCGGAAGCCCTTGCCGAGAGGATTGATAACGCGGGCGCGATCTTCCTGGGACATTTCACGCCGGTAGCACTGGGTGATTACGCGGCCGGACCGTCCCATGTGCTTCCCACGGGGGGGACAGCCCGATTTGCCGGTCCGCTGTCCGCCAACGACTTTCTCCACGCAACGAGCGTCCTCCAGTTTACTCAGGAAGGGCTGGAGCACCTTGCTGAGGATGTGATCATGCTCGCTCGCAGGGAGGGACTCACGGCTCACCTGGCGAGCGTGGAAGTAAGGCGGAGGCGGAATAACTGAGTCCGCAACCGGAAGAAAATTTAATCGACCAGGGACTCGTCTCGGCTATTGACGTTCTTCGGCGGAAAAGATGCCTTATAGGTTGACATGATGTTCACATGGTAACTCTCGCGTGAATTTATTTCGAGAGCGATCTATGTCGAAAAGCGCTGCTGATTTTATCCGCAAGAATATTCTTGAAATGGCGGGATATGTTCCAGGCGAGCAGCCCCAGGAAGCGGGTTACGTCAAGCTCAATACGAACGAGAACCCGTATCCGCCCTCGCCGGCCGTTGGGGATGCCATTGCTCAGGCATTCCGCCGCGGGCTGCAGAGGTACCCGGATCCATTAGCGACAGCATTCCGGGTAGAGGCGGCCAGGCTTCTGGGTGTGGAACCGGACTGGATCCTCACCGGGAACGGCAGCGACGATATTCTGACGATCGTCACAAGGGCTTTTGTGGGAGAAGGCGACTTTATTCGACTGGCCTATCCCAGCTACATTCTCTATCGAGTTCTGGCACAGCTTCAAAATGGTGCCTGGGAAGAAGTCTTTTTTCAGAGTGATTGGACCCTGAGTGACGACTTTCTGGTGTCTCATCCGCGATTGAAATTGATATTTCTGGCAAATCCGAACAGTCCGTCAGGAACGATGATCCCGCCGGCTGTGATCTCCAGGTGGATTGAACAGCTCCCATGCCCTATCCTCATAGATGAGGCGTATGTCGATTTTGCCGCCGAGAGCTGCGTCGATCTGGTGAAACTCAGCGATCGCGTGATGGTTTCCCGGAGCCTCAGTAAATCGTACGCACTGGCGGGCCTGCGCTTCGGCTATCTGGTCGCGCAACCGCATATCATTGAACAACTCCGCAAGGTAAAGGACTCGTACAATTGCGACGCCCTCTCGATCGCGGGAGCAACGGCTGCCATTCAGGATCAGGATTGGCTGCGGGAGACCACCCGAAAGGTTATCCAAACCCGCAAACGTATGGCAGAGCAATTGCGTGGTTTGGGATTTGACGTGGTACCGTCTCAGGCAAACTTCGTCTGGTGCACAAGGAAAGACAGGCCGGTGAAACCGATCTATGAAGAGCTCAAAAAACGAAAGGTTCTCGTACGTTACATGGACTACCCAGGTTGGGGCGATGGGCTGCGGATATCGGTGGGAACTGATAGTGAAGTAGACTGTCTGCTGGAACGCTTACAGGAAATCTTAGCTGAAAAAGTAAAAGAAGAGGTAGGCTAACGAACCGGCCTCCCGAGGACGGCTGAAGCACGGGAGATACAGATTCATGGAGAGAACCGCCGAAATCACTCGGAACACCCTCGAAACAAACATTACCGTACGCGTTTGTTTGGACGGCCAGGGTCACGCCGATATTGAGACCGGCATCGGATTCTTTGATCACATGCTCCACCTGCTGGCTCGTCATTCGACCATCGACATGTATATTCGATGCCACGGGGATCTCCACGTCGATCAGCACCACAGTGTGGAAGATGTTGGGCTTGCGCTGGGGCAGGCTGTTGCACAGGCTCTGGGAGATAAAAGCGGCATTCGTCGCTACGGCCATTGCACACTCCCAATGGACGAGACCCTTGTCACGGCTGCGATCGATTTGAGTGGTCGCCCCTACCTCGTTTATAACGTACCAATTTCTCAGCCGTTTATCGGGCAATTTCAAAGTGAACTGATCCGCGAATTCTTCCAGGCCTTCGCGAATCAGGCGGGAGCCAACGTCCACCTGCTGCTCCATTACGGAACGAACAGCCATCACATTGCCGAAGCCACATTCAAGGCCTTTGCCCGGGCGCTCCGCATGGCCGTGGAAAAAGATCCCCGAGGGTCCGGCATTCCGAGTACCAAAGGAACGTTATAGAACGCGTAGTGCAACTCCCCGAGTTTGCGGCTTCCCATCCGCAAGGATTACTTTTGTGTAACCCAAGGGGCTGAGCGAAGATTCTGCTTTTTCTCTTCCACCCGAAAGACCCGCCGGGCATTTTCATGCATGATCGGGTCAACGAGCTGAAGGGCGTCGTCGAGGCTCAGCCAGCCTTCTTCCACCAGTTCGCAAAGCGCCAGGGCAATCCCCTGTCGGGCGATAAGGGCATGACCAAGGACAGGCTCGACCGGGCGGTAGTCCCCACCAAACGTGAAAATTTTATTAGCGGGCACCGTCACGAGGAATTTCTTCAGAAAGTCTTTCGCAGCCACCGGGTTGATGATCCAACTCCAACACATGTCCACGTAGGCGTTTGTGTAGTGTTTGGCTACGCTGATGAGTTCCTCGTAATAGGGGTAACAAATATGCATGAAGACGAACGTCGTCTCCGGCGATAGACGGCAAAGATCGCATGCAGCGCCGGCATTGTGGAGAAGTCGTGAAAGTGGCATGTAATTGTCACCCGCATAATACCCTGTATGGAGCTTCACAGGAAGATGGTTTTCCGTCGCTTTTTGAACGGCGTACCAGAAAAGGTGATCTTCCAGGGCTTTTTGTTCCTCTGGAGTGAGCGCCTCACCACGAAGGCGTTTCGCAAAGATGGGTTCCGCCCGCTCTTGAGGAACTTTTTCGTAATCGATGTTCCGACTGTACGCATTTTGCGACTTGACGGCCACTGCATAACGCGAATAACGATCGAACCACCAGTCGATGACTCGATACCAGTCACTCAAAGTTGTGACCTGGATGCCCGTTGGTGATCCAAATGCCCGTAAGTTGGGGCCCGCAAACATTCCCACGATACTGATGTCCTGAAGCAGCAGGAGGGGCTGGCGCGACTCGTGGAACGTTCCGGTGTTGACCTGACAGGAGTCAATCTTCGCAAGATCGCACAAAATGTGTTGATAGAAACCGGGGCGCCGTGTGCTTTCAAACTTTTCGGGAAGCTGGAGGACGGTTTTCTCGGATAGATCCTCGATCCCGTAGAGTTCTTTCATGGCGATCCGCACGGCCAAACCATAGCCGGTATTGCGTACAGCCTGCCAGTAAGGAGCGAGAATACGCCACTTTTCTTCCGGTGATCCCGGCTTTTGGAAAAAGGAATCGTATTCCGCCCGGGTCATTCCTGCGGAACGGAAATCCGAATCAAGATAATGCTGCAGAATGACTGTCCATTGCTCCTACGTCTTACCGCCCGGTCCGCGCAGAACGTCCTGTTCGTCGGGAAGATGTTCATGGCTATCAATGAGAGGAGTCTCCCAGACCTTGGTGAATATTGTTCGCCGAATGTCACTGGCCCCTGGCATTGGGGGAACGTCCACGGTCGGCATTTCGGCGGACGTGGTCCCCAGCATACCCATGGTCCCGAGGGATCCCAATACTTTCAGTGTTTCCCGGCGTGTAAAGTGAGTCATGACGTATCCTCCCTATCTTTGTACGATGAGATCCATTTATCTCCTCGCCCGCAGAGATTGTAGCAGGTGAGGGACGACCTCGGTAGTTACATTCGAGTTGATCCGCGGTACAAGTAGCCGTCGGCTGAGAAGTTGCGTCTTGTCAGCGAAAACTAACTGACTTGCGTGAAATGGCAGTCAAGCAGGTATGCGACCTTGTTGGACAATCTCCAAGGGTGTTCAAGAAGACCCTGGCATGGCCCCTGGTAATTCGCCTTGTCTCACCTGAGCGAGGCTTAAGGCCATTCATAGATCGCCCATAGAGTGCACGGTAATATGGCCAAAGTGGTCGGATTCGGGGCAATTCAAGAATTCCCCTCACTGCCCGGTATTGGCCGTGGGTGTCGCAACGAAGGCAATAGCACACGACGTCGCCCTTTTTGGACCATCCCGATAAGAATCTGGGTTCTTGCTCGTTCCCTGGGGGATCATCCGTTTGCCCTGGGGATCAGCTTGCCGCCAGTGAGAGCGTCGTACCGCGAACCCTCTGACTTTATAATGAAAATAGGGCACGGCCGTTCGCCTCGTCGGGTACTGCAGCTGATGCCGCGTTGGTGACGGCTGGAAACCGAGCAGGGTTAGTGACATGGGAATTCGCTTTTACTGCCCTAACGGCCATAAGCTGCACGTCAAGGCTTTTCAAGCCGGCATGCGCGGTATTTGTCCCTATTGCGGGGCCAAGGTCCAGATTCCTCTTCACAGCACCCGGCCGAGCACGAAGGAATTAAAGGCCCAAAGGATGGCACAGCGCCGTGCCCTGCAAACGTCCGCCGATTCGAAGGCTCCCTCTTCCCCGTCTGAACAGCAGGTCCCGGACCAGACCTCTCCTTTTCCTCCTGAGACCGATTCTGCGCCGGCAACTCCTTTTGAAAACCTGACAGACTTTCTGGAACCCACACCCGCGGAAAACGCCCCGGAGCCGTTCGGTGGATTCCGCGCCATGCCGACGCCACTTGACGCATCGCTGAGAGGCTCGCCGGAGCCGGCAGGAGCGTCGGAGGCAGTGCCTGGAAGTGGGCCGGAACCGCCTCTTTTAATGACCGAGAAACCTGTGGCAGATCCTCTCTCAGATCCAGACGTGGCCTGGTATGTGCGTCCGCCAGCCGGGGGCCAGTACGGACCGGCTGCGCCCGAAGTTATTCGAGTGTGGATCACGGAGGGAAGGATCACACCCGATACGCTCGTGTGGAGAGAAGGCTGGCGGGATTGGCGGGAAGCACGGGAAGTCTTTCCCTCTCTGGGTGGGGCGGAGTTCCCGCATGTAGCCCCGGAAGAGTTGCCCGAGATGCGCTTCATCCGCGCGGCCGAGCGGCCTCGGCGAACGCAAACTTTGGCCATCGCCGTTGGTATTCTGGCGGCCCTTGTTTTGGCGGGAGTTGCCGTTTGGTTTTTCCTTCAACCTTCGGGCAGCCAGTAAGCCGGACGTCCAGTTGATCGCAAACCGAGAAAAGCGTTTCTGTCCTGATCGTCTGCAAAAGGTCTCTTCTTGACGTTTGCCTTCCGCAGGTGATAATGACGGCATTACTTCTGTGGTGTAATGATTTTCATAAAACGCTTTTGTTCATCGCAAAAGGTGGACGTGAGAATCCACGTGGGAGGAACTGAGATGGATCATCGACCTTTGTTACCGCGTCGGGGGTTTCTCCAGCAATCTGGCGCTGCGCTGGCGGCGTTAGCGGGGGTGGGGCTCGCGGGAGCACAAACGGCCTCAGGTTTTGAGAGTGCTCGTGCAGAAGGGAAGAAGCCCTCCTTTCGGCTGGCGCTGGCTTCCTACACCCTGAGAGAATTTCCGTTATCGCAAGCGCTGGAGATGACCAAGCGATTGGGCTTGAAGCATATATGCCTCAAGTCGTTCCATCTTCCGCTTGACGCGTCGCCCGAACAAATCAACGAAGCCAAGAAGCTGGTCGCGGATGCAGGAATTGATCTCTACGCTGGCGGCGTTATCACGATGACGAACGAGCAGGAGGTCGTCCAGGCGTTCGATTACGCCAGGCAGGCGGGAATGAGGATAATTGTGGCGTCCCCCCATCCGCCAATCCTTCCTCTGGTTGAGAAGAAAGTTCAGGAGACATCCATCGCGGTGGCGATCCACAATCATGGGCCGGGCGACAAATTCTTCCCGACCCCCGAGAGCGTGTATGAACGGGTCAAAGGTCTCGATCCGCGGATCGGGCTGTGCATGGACATCGGACACACCGCCCGAATCGGAGCAGATCCGATCGCCGACGCGCGGCGTTTTGCGGACCGACTTCTGGACGTCCACATGAAAGATATCGATGTGGCGTCGCCCGCCGGAAAGTGCGTCGAGTGCGGCCGGGGTGTGCTTGATCTTCCCGGCTTCCTGCGGGCACTCATCGATATTGGATATGGCGGTATGGTATCCTTCGAGTACGAAAAGGATCCAAACGATCCCCTGCCGGGACTGGCGGAATCGGTCGGCTACGTCCGGGGAGTTCTGGACACCCTCCTGGGTATCCACGATAGGAGTATTCAGCTCGGTTAAACCAAGGCCAGGCAGTCGCCATCGCCAGCCGCTCCCCGATTCACGCTCGATCCGCCGCCACGCTTTTCAGGGCGGTTGACCTCCAGTACGACGGTATCGGGGCCTCTACCGTTTTTGGTGTTTTTTCCACAGGGTGGAGAAATGTAATCTCCTTCGCGTGGAGAGCAATTCCTGCCGGGAAAGGGGTTTTTGCACCATATTTCCGGTCACCCAATATAGGATGGCCGCAGGAACTGAGCTGGATGCGGATTTGATGCTTCCGCCCGGTCTTGGGAGCCAGTTCCAGCAGGCTGCAGTTGTGGGAGGTCTCGAGAAGCCGGTAAGAAAGGACAGCCTCTTCTGCGTCCGGGTCTTTCGCATGCGTGATGTGGACGCGGCGAAAGCGAGGATCATGCTTGATCCAGTGCTGAAGCGTGCCCTCTGCCTTCGGCCACCTGCCTTCCACGACTGCCCAATAGATCTTGGACACCGTCCGCCGACGAAACTGTTCTGCCAGGCGGGCGGCGGCTTTGGACGTTTTCGCCAAAAGAACCGCTCCCGTAACGGGCGTGTCCAGGCGACTCACGATCCCGAGGAACACATTGCCGGGCTTCGCGTCCCGCTCCTTGATCATTTTTTTGAGCCACGTGAGAAGCGTTTCCTGGCCCTCGGGAAGTCCCATGGTCACCCAGCCTGCCGGTTTGTTGACCACCAGAACATGACGATCTTCATACAGGATGGTTGGTTCGAGTCTCATCCGAATCCATGACACACGGCAAAAGTGCGATATACGACGGGCGGGCATCCTATGCGAGGATTGACAGCCCCGCTCTTTCCTCTTTCTAGAATGACCGTTCTGAGTTTTTCAAGTGGTCCGATCGTTGTTCCCCCCGGACTTTTCCACTGGTACCAGACGTGGACCGCGACGAGGCCTTGTGCAAAAAAGGGATTTCGCCCGGAGGGCCCCGCTAGTCGATTTCACTTGCCAAGCTTAGACAATCCACGTCACCGGCCGGGCGCCAACTCTTCCGATCAGTTGCCGTTTAGAGGGTAAGGGCCATTCTTGACCTGCCCTTCCAAGACACGGAGTCTTCGCCCTCTCGCAAGTCTTGAAGAAGGGGTATGGGGCAGATCGGAATGCGACACCGCTATCGCGCCAGCAATCGGGCCCGAAATGCACCCGTCTTTCCCCTGAGGGAGCAAACCTCTGAGACTGTGTTCCAAAATATTGTCCGTGTTCTGAGGTGTAAGTATACTCAAAACGCGAAAATTGGCTTGGGTGGTACGCAAAACATCTGTATGATTAACAGGAAGGAAAATTTATGAAGGCTTTTTCCACGTGTTGTGTTGTTACTTTTCTCGTGGCCGTTGGACAATGGGTGGCTACTGGCATTGCCTTCGCGGAGCAGGCCTCGCCCCCGCCTGTGGCTGTGCTTAAAGTGCAGAGCCCTCAGCCAGGCGCAGTGGTATCGGGGAATTTGGTGATCCGTGTCGAGGTTGAACAACCCACCGGCGCATCACTTCCAAAGAGGATGTTCGCCGGTTTTGGGGGCCCACCGTGGGCAGAATTGAAAAAAGAGAATGGTGTCTGGGTAGGTGAAATCGATACGACACTCGTTCCCAATGGATCACAGAACCTCCGGATCGTGACTGAAAATCGGCGGGTGACAGCTACCGTTGGGGTGACGCTCAACAATCCGTTACGAGTGTGGTTTGCTGATTTACACAGTCATACGTCGTATTCGGATGGAACGTACTTTCCGGCCGACGCATACAGTTATGCCCGAGATGTCGCCAAGCTGGACGTCTTCTCCCTCACCGACCATCTCGAATCACTGGACGAGAACGAGTGGACCGACATTCAAGAGGTGGCATGGGAGGCCAACGAGCTGGGAAAATTCACCGCGCTCATCGGGTTGGAATGGACGAAGCAGTGGGGACATCTGTGCATCTATAATCCGCCGACTTTTCGCTGGCCAAGCGATCCGGAGGCGTTTTACCGTGCCGCGGCAGAAGCCAATGTCGTGCTCAAATTCAATCATCCTGGTGACGGAACCAAGTCCCACGGCGGTCTGGCCTATTCCGAACTGGGCGATAAGGTGGTGCAACTGATAGAAGTGCGAAACCCCGACGAGGAAAAGGCTTTTCGGCGGGCCCTTCGACTGGGCTGGCACTTGGCACCGGACGGCTCCACCGACACCCATTCGCCCAATTGGGGGAATGTGCGAACCTGGACGGGCATTCTGGCTCCCGGTTTGTCGGTGCGCAATATTCTCGATGCCCTGGCGAACCGCCGTTGTTTTTCCACAGGAGATCGAAATTGCACCATATACTTCGAAGTCAACGGCTTGCCTATGGGCACAATTCGCAGCCTGCCTGTGGAAAAGGTTGATGTCTCGCTGGTGATCTCGGACCCGGATGAAACTGACAGTATCGCGAAGGTAGAGCTGTACGTGGACGACGAGGTCGCGGAGAGCTTCGAACCGAAACAGCCAAACGTGAGATGGCGAAAAGAACTTTCGCTGTCGCCCGGACCGCACTACCTGTGGGCC
>NZ_JACIYL010000340.1 GCF_014359955.1 Thermogutta sp.
GTGCTCAAGTCGCCTGTTCACGATGCCCTGGGTCAGATTATCGGCGTCCAGGTGGTGTTCTGGGATGTGACGGAAAAAGTGGCGGTGCAGCGGGCTCTGGAGAAGGCGAAGGAGGCAGCGGAAGAAGCCAGCCGCGCCAAAAGCGAGTTCCTCGCCAATATGAGCCACGAGATCCGCACCCCGATGAACGCTATCCTGGGCATGGCGCAGCTTCTGGAACAAACCCGGCTGGATCCCGAACAGCGCGAGTACATCCGCATCATCCGCGAATCCGGCGATACCCTTCTCGCCCTCATCAACAGCATTTTGGATTTCTCCAAGATCGAGGCCGGCCGGCTGGAACTGGACGCCGTGGAATTTTCGCTCCGCGAGGTGGTGGGCGACACCATGAAGAGCCTGGCGGTGCGGGCCCACAAAAAACAGCTCGAGCTCGCCTGTCGCATCGCTGCCGATGTGCCCGATCAGCTTGTGGGCGATCCCGTGCGGCTCCGCCAGGTCCTTATCAATCTGGTCGATAACGCCATCAAATTCACCGAGCAGGGCGAGGTGGTGGTGGAGGTTGTCTTCAAAGAACGTCACGAGCGCGAGGCGATTCTCGAATTCGCCGTGCGAGATACAGGGATTGGGATCCCGCCGGAAAAACAAAAGCGGATTTTCGAG
Organism: Thermogutta sp.; assembly: GCF_014359955.1. Classification (GTDB taxonomy): domain Bacteria; phylum Planctomycetota; class Planctomycetia; order Pirellulales; family Thermoguttaceae; genus Thermogutta. The sequence continues at coordinate 661 of NZ_JACIYL010000340.1, forward strand.
GCGTTCGAGCAGGCCGATCAGAGCATGACGCGACGCTACGGCGGGACTGGTTTGGGGCTCGCCATCTGCCAGCGGCTGGTGCATCTGATGGGCGGCCAGATCGAACTGGAGAGTGAACCCGGTCGCGGAAGCACATTTCGCTTTACCGCGCGTTTTCAAATCCCCAGCGCTGCCCCCGCCGCTCCTCCCACGCCCGAACTCGATACTTTCGGCACACGGCAAATCCTGGTGGTGGACGATCACGCCACCAACCGAAAAATTCTGGCCGAGATGCTTGCAAGCTGGGGTCTGGAAGCCGTTCTGGCGGCCTCAGGTGCCGAAGCGTTACAGATCATGGAACAGGCAGGCCAGACACCGCCTCCCGTCGTCATCACCGACGTGCGGATGCCCCAGATGGACGGCTATCAGCTTGTGGCAGAACTTCGCAAACGGTATCCCGCCGACAAAGTGGCGATCATCGTCCTCAGTTCGGAAGATCGGGCGGGCGATACAGAGCTTTTCCGGCAGATGGACGTCGTCGGCGTGCTCCGCAAACCCGTCAAACAATCCGAACTCTACAACGTGCTGGCAGAGGTCCTGGGACTCCAGTTCCGGCCGGCCGCCCCCGTGACGATTCCCCCCAGTTTTCCGGAGCTCTCGCCCCTGCGGGTGCTTCTGGTTGAGGACAGCCCCTTCAATCAAAAAGTGGCGATCGGGCTGCTGGAGAAGCACGGCCATCAAGTGACAACGGTGTCCAATGGGATAGAGGCCCTGAAAGCACTCGCCGATGGCGAGTTTGATTTAATCCTCATGGACATTCAGATGCCGGAAATGGACGGACTGACCGCCACAAAGGAAATCCGTGCCCGCGAAGCCCGTCTGGGACTGCCCCGAATTCCGATCATCGCCATGACGGCACACGCGCTGAAAGGAGATCGGGAACTTGCGCTCAGCGCCGGGATGGATGGCTACATCGCCAAGCCGTTCATCGCCGGAGAGTTTTTCCAGACCATTGCCGATGTTGTTCACAAGGTGCGGGGGATCAATCTGGGAGAAACCCAGACCCTGCCGGCGATTGATGCTGGAGCTGTTGCACAGACTGAGAAGGCCGACGAACTTGAACCGGCTCATGCGCCCCAGCAGACTACCGCGGGGGCATCGCCTGCCTCCCCGAGTGACGGTCCGTTGTCTGGGGGACTGGTGAATTGGCAGCATGCGCTGCGTTCGGCGGGTGGCGATCCCGACCTGCTCCGCGAGTTGATCGTCACCTTTCGTGAGGACATGCCGAGACAACTGCACATGCTGGAAGAAGCCGTGAACAAGCGGGATTGGGCCACCGCCCGCCGGGCCGCCCATACTCTCGGAGGTGCTTTCCGCCATTTTGGGGCCAAAACGGCTGCAGAAGCAGCTTACGAACTGGAGAAAACTTTTAAGGAAATCGAGACAGGGAGTGGATCGTCGGCCGAACCAACCGAAAAAAGCCAGCACACCCCGGATTGGTCTGCCCGGCTGCAGCGGCTGCGGGATTTACTCCGGCAGGTGCTGGACGAAGTCGCCCAGGGGGCCAACATCACGACTTCGGCCTCCTCAAAAAAGGACCAGTCACCGGGGGGCCCGGTCCACTAACACTTGACAGCGTTTTCGATTTGTCGCACCTTAACACAGGGGAACAGGCCGCACAACTTCCCGGCGGCCTTACCTTCCAAAAAGGGCCTGAGGGATGATTCGTGTCCTGGTTGTGGATGATTCGCCGGGTGATCGCCAGTGGCTGGCTGGTCTGCTGTCCCGGTCCCCTGATTATGAGGTTATCACGGCGGCCAACGGAGAGGAGGCCATCCGTCTCGTCAACGAGTATTCTCCCCATGTGATCGTCACCGACATGCTGATGCCGGGCATGAACGGATTGGAACTGGTGGCTGCGTTACGGCGGGCTTTCCCCGGCCTGCCGGTGATCCTCGTGACGGCGCACGGCAGTGAAGATCTGGCGATGGAGGCCCTGCGTCGCGGAGCCAGCAGTTATGTGGCAAAAAGCTGGGCGGCGCGGCGACTCCTTCCCACCGTCCACCAGGTGGCTGAAGCGGCCGTTCAGCGTGCCAAGATTTCTCAACTCAATCAGTATCTCCAGCATTGTCGATTCAGCTTCAGCCTGGCGAGTGATTGCCAGCTTCTCAAACCGATTCTCAACTTTGTGCACGGCCTGCTGGAGTGCCTCGAGCTGGACAGCGGCGAAATCACGCGGATCAATATCGCCCTTCAGGAAGCCCTTTCCAATGCGGTCTTTCATGGCAATCTCGAGCTATCTTCGGCCCTTCGAGAAGAAGACGAGGCCCAGTATTTCGCACTAGCGGAGCGCCGCCGAAAAGAACCCCCTTACTGCAATCGGCGGGTCTATTTTCGCGGGGAACTCTCCCGCCAGAAGCTCGAGTTCGTCATCCGCGATGAAGGGCCGGGCTTTGATCCTTCCGTCCTGCCCAACCCTCACGATCCCGAATCCCTGGAATGTCCATGCGGCCGGGGACTGCTCCTCATCTATTCCTTCATGGACGAGGTCTCCTTCAACGAACGCGGCAATGAAATCCGGCTCGTCAAGCGTCTCGCTGAAAAAGGGGCAAGAGAGCAGGCGGGGGTTGGGCCGCGGGACGCGCCGGAAGAGACGCCCGTCCGTTAATCCATTAAAGACTGGCCGACCAAGCGATTCGGTTTCATCCGGATCATGGAACGACTGGGAGGGCTCGGTTCCACCCCGGCCGATCGCGCTGCTTCTCACCCCGGACTTGTCCAGCCCGTAGCAATAGGGGACAATGCTACGCGTTCACGGGGACGGTTGGTGAATCGGGACCACGACCGGCCCCGCATCTTTCTTCCCCCCGAATAACTCCGTTGAGAGGGCCAGCCCATGCGTGCCGCCTGGTTTTGCATGACGTGTTTGGCCGTCTTCCTCGTCCATTCGCTGGATATCCGAGGAGAAGAAACGATCCTTTACGTGAGTCCCCAGGGCAACGACGCCTGGTCGGGGATGATCGCCTCACCGAACCAGGATCGGAGCGACGGTCCTCTGGCCAGTCTCACGGCCGCCCGAGATGTCATCCGCAAGCTGAGGGCGGCGGGCCGCTCGGGAACCTTCCGCGTCCGCATCGCGCCGGGCGAATACACCCTCTTCCAGCCGCTGGTGCTGGAACCTCAGGACAGCGGCACGGCTGAATCTCCTGTCATTTACGAAGCACAGGGGCCGGAAAAACCGCGCTTCACCGGCGGCCGCCGCATCACCGGGTGGAAGAAACAGCCAGATGGACTGTGGACCGCACACATCCCGGAGGTCGCCGCCGGCCAGTGGTATTTCGAACAACTGTGGGTCAATGGGCGACGGGCAACCCGCGCGAGAAGTCCCAATAAGTTTTACTTCTACGTGCAGAGGAAGATCGACCATTTCGTCGATTCTGCCACCGGCCAACCGGTGGAAACGGGCAATCGGGCGTTCCAGGCACGCAGGGAAGATGTCGCGCCCCTTTTCAATATCCCCCGGGAAAGGCTCTCTGACGTGACGCTGGTGACCTATCATTCCTGGGAAACCTCCCGATCCCGCCTGGCCAGCGTCGATCCCCAACAGAACATCGTCACCATCACGGCTCCGATCCCCTGGGGTTTTGCCTACTGGGGGCCGAATTGCCGGTACCATCTGGAGAATTTTCGGGCCGCCCTGGATGAGCCGGGAGAATGGTTTCTCGATCGGGACGGTACTCTCTTTTACTATCCACGAGCGGACGAGGATATGACGACGGCCGTCGTCATGGCCCCGGTGGTCTCTGAG
>NZ_JACIYL010000341.1 GCF_014359955.1 Thermogutta sp.
CCACACACCGAATTTCGTCGAAACTTCGCGAATAGGCATCGAGATCACCGATTGGAAAGCGAATGTGGTCTTTCGGCATCCTCAGCTTGGGGTTGATTCGATTGAAACACAGTTCCATATCCGCGCGAGCAAAGCTCAACGGATGATCCATCGGAACCGGCTGCCCTGTTGTTTCGTCCACCCATTCGTCCATTCCCCAAAAGTGACCCTCGCGCACATCGAGTCCCAACTCATTGACCAGCCGGGCCACCAGCGGGAGTTGCTCCGTGGGGCCTATCGGACCGCAGATTCCACAAGGATTATCCGCCGTGGATTGCCGCCAGGCATTGATGTATTCGAGAGCTTCCGCCAGATAAAACTCTTCCAGCGTGTCGTACATAACGATCTTAAATCCTGGCCGGGCAAGTTTTTCTATCTGGCGTACGGTGAGTTTGGCGGCATCCTGCAGCAATTCCGGGTCCAAAGTCGTGTAGTCCCACCAATCTTTGGCAAGTTTGCTCAACGGTCGGGCCATAACTCGTTCCTTTCACACAGAGCGCCTTCACAATGGAACACTGTCGGAATTTTTCGCCTCATTATCAGAAAAAATTGGACGCAGTCAATCTCAACCCACGGCTGACGCACCGCCACTTTTGCAAAAGCCTATGACATGCCACGAGCGCAAAGCATTGTAGGGGCAATTCATGAATTGCCCCTACCGGTGCGTGGCGCAGGTTGAACCGGGCCCTCCAGTCCCTCGCATGATTCGAATGCAACCGGGACACTTGGTCGGCTTGGAATCCGGGCCTATTGGAGGGACGCCTTCCACGGCGTCCGTCGAACCCGGAGGGGCACGCTTGTCGTGCCCGCTACTGCAAAACGGAGTATCCCACGTTGAGAGGTGGACCTGACAAGCAAGTCCCTCCGAGCCGACTCTCCCTTCCGCGGAAGGTCGCGGCGAGACCCGGGTTCGATCCCGACAACAGAGCAGAAGTAGCGAGGACTCAGTAACCCCAGGAGATCGCAGCACGTCGGTGACAACTCTTTTCACATCTCGCCACGGGTGTACGATAAGGGTTGTAAGACACCTTTCAGGGTTGGACGCATTTTCAGGCCAGGCCGCAAACGTCCTTGAGGGCATCACGTCGGCCTCAGCAACATTCAAGGTTACCAAACACAATGGGTCATGACGAGTGATCGCACGTCAGTGAAAAACCAGGAAATTTGCGGTATCCTGTCCCTCAACAAGCCCAAAGGAATCACATCGCGCGACGCCGTCAACATGGTTCAGCGCTGGGCGAGGGGCCTCCGCGTCGGCCACGCAGGAACCCTCGACCCCCTGGCGACGGGCGTGCTCGTCGTGTGTGTGGGACGCGCCACACGGCTCATTTCGCTCATCCAGGAACTGCCAAAGGTATACCGAGCCACCTTCTTGCTCGGTAGAAGCAGCGCGACCGACGACGTCGAAGGTGAAGTCACCATCCATGAGGCAGCGGTGCGCCCCTCTCGCCAGGAAATTGAAGCCATTTTGCCGAGGTTCATGGGGACTATCCTGCAACGGCCGCCCGTCTATTCCGCCGTGAAAATCCATGGTCGGCGTGGATACGAATGGGCCCGGCAGGGAACACCGCGACTCCCTCAACCTCGCCTGGTGAGTATTCACGAACTGAAAATTCTCCGGTATGAATATCCTGAACTGGAGATGGAAATCCGTTGCGGCTCGGGCACGTATGTGCGATCACTGGGCCGCGATCTCGCCGACAGCCTCGGCACGTGGGCTGTTATGTCGGAGCTGACACGCCTGGCCGTCGGCCACTTCACACTCGACGAGGCGGTTGATCCCACCACGCTGGACGAGCGCCGGTGGCAGGAATATTTGCTCCCATCGGGCGTTGCGACGCAACATCTTCCGCAACTTCGACTCGATGACGCGTCGCTCCAGAGTCTTTTGCATGGTCAGTGGCCCAGGTGTGAGACCCAGCTTGTCCCCGGCCAGAAGGCGGCGGTTGTCGATCAGTTCAATAACCTTCTGGCGGTTGTCGAAGTGCAAAAGGGAGGCCGTCTGAAACCGCTGATCAATCTCGCGGCACCGGCGCGCTGACTGACAACCTGCTCGACCTGGCGATCCCCACGGTTGCCCTACGGGGTTATCATTTGCAAAAATAAATCGTTTCGGTTGTCGGGAAGCGGAATTGAAGTCGCTTTTTCGGAAAACCCGACGCATTGACCGTTCTGAACGCAGGAATTTTCTGAATCCCGGAGCAGAGCGTGACGCCCCTCAAATGCACACCTCTTGCTGATTGGCATAAACAGCACGGTGCCCGCATGACGGGCTTTGCCGGATGGACCATGCCTTTGCATTACTCATCCGGCATCCTGCAGGAACACCTCAGCGTTCGAAAATTTGGCGGTCTTTTTGACATCAGCCACATGGGCCGCTTCCGGGTAACCGGGCCAGACGCCGTGCCGTTCCTCCGCCGTGTGCTGACAAACGACGCAGCCCGGCTCGAACTGTGGCAAGCTCAGTACACCATTCTGGCCCAAGAAGATGGATCTGCCCTGGACGATGCCTACCTTTTCCGGTTTCCGGAAGGTTATTGTCTGGTTGTGAACGCGGCCAACGCTGAGCAGGATTGGCACCATCTGAAGCAGCACGCCCAAGGATTTTCCGTCTTGCTGGAAGATATCACAGGCACAACAGGAATGCTGGCGGTTCAGGGGCCTCGAAGCGAACAACTCCTGCAAAAGGTGCTCACTCAGGGTGAACTGCCACCACCTGTCCGGAATAGCGTCTCCCAAGCCCGGGTGTTGGATATTGATCTCCGCGTTTCCCGAACTGGATACACGGGCGAACCGGTAGGCTTCGAATTATTTTTACCGTCCGAGCAGACGCTCCGCGTATGGCAAAGACTCGTGGCGACAGGAGAGTCGCTGGGAATCCGACCCATAGGATTGGGGGCGAGGGATACCCTTCGATTAGAAGCCGGTTTGACGCTCTTCGGGCACGAGCTGGGTCTGGCCCCCGATGGCACCCGTATACCCATCTTCGCTGCTCCTTCGGCCAGCGTGGCTGTGAACCTTACAGCCGATCGGGGTGATTTCATCGGGCGAGGTGCTTTGGAGGCGCAGGCCGCCGCCTATCAGAGTTATCGCCAGGGGACCGTGCAACCGCGTGAGAGTTTGCCGCGGCTCATTCGTCCTTTGGCAATCCTCGGACCTGGTGTCGCCCGACAGGGCGACGAAGTGTACTGGAACGGTCAGAGAGTGGGCTGGGTGACCAGCGGCACCGTCGTGCCCTACTGGGTGTTTACCGGGCAAGATGCCGATGCGGTTCCCACGGACGAGACAGGGCGGCGAGCAATCGCGCTGGGGTATATCGATGCCGAAGTCCCGCGAGAGGCTGCGGTGGAAATCAATGTCCGCGGTCGAGCGCTTCCCACTCGTGTTGTGCGGCGGCATGGCCGAAGCGATCTCCCCCCGTACTTTCGACCGATCATCGTCCAGTGATGTCTCGGAAAGTTTCCTTGCTGTTGAGGTCGCAATAACCATGTCGGAGAAAGTTAAAACACTACTGGAAAAAACACTGCAAAATCACTCGTGGCGCCAGCAACAGTGCGTCAATCTTATCCCGTCGGAAATGACGCCTTCCCCGCTGGTCCGGCTCATTCAGGTCACGGACCCTGTCGGCCGATATGCCGAGCACAATTTTCTCCCGCAGCTCAACCGTGAAGTGTATTACTACCAGGGAACGAAGTTTATTGAATGGGTTGAGCAGCAGCTCATTCAGGAACTGGGCCAGTATCTTGGCACAGAGCTCGTGGAACCACGGTTGATCAGTGGCCAGACGGCCAACATGGCCGTCTTCAGCGCGCTTGTGGCGTTCCGAAATCGAGATAAAAAGCAGGGCGAGCTGGAGCGGATTGGCGGCGTTCTCAATCATCATCTCAACCTGGGCGGTCATCTCAGCGCTCAGGCGATGGGTCCCCTTCGCGACTATGTCGCCCGCGATCCCGCCACCGGCCGATTCATGATCAAACATTTCCCGGTTCGGCAGGACAATCCTTATCAGGTGGACGTCGAAGCAACTGCTTCTCTCCTCGAAACTTTCACCCCCGAGCTCATTATTTTTGGGAAAAGCATGTTCATCTGTCGTGAGCCGGTGAAAGAAATCGGCCAAATCCTTTCCCAGCTCAAGCAGAAGCCGCTGGTCATGTACGATGCCGCGCATGTCCTGGGTATTCTGGGGCCCGCCTTCCAGGACCCATTCGCCGAAGGGGCGAATATCGTGACGGGTTCCACACACAAAACCTTCTTCGGAACCCAGCGGGGGATCATCGCGGCACGATTCGATCCAGACTCACCGCACGCGGCGCTTTGGGATCACATCCGCCGGCGTGCTTTCCCGGGCTTTCTCAGCAACCATCATCTGGGAACCCTTCTCGGTTTACTACTGGCGGCCATGGAG